>JABXHO010000032.1 GCA_013373595.1 Flavobacteriales bacterium
AAATTGGATGCGCTTTCATACTCGAATGGAATAACCGTTTTTCCCTCAGCATTAATCCATCCGTACTTTCCATTCTTTTTTACCAACACTTTGTCTCCTGAAAAATCCTTTGCTTCCTCGTAGATACATGAAATTACTTCATTCCCTTCTTTATCGATAAACCCTGATTTACCATTTAAATACACTCGTGCGTATCCATGATGAAAGTCCCAAATGCTTTGATATTTCAACGGTGTGAGTTTCTTTCCCGAGTAATCGAAAACTCCGTATTTTCCATCTATGCCAACAACGAGGAGGTCCGCAAAACGCATGGATCGATAGAACCAATCGTCGGCATCTGTATAAATTGGAGGAAGGATTTCCTTTCCAGAAGTATCGATAAATCCATAGGTGATTTCCCAAGGTTCTGCTTTTTGAGTGACACGTGAAAGGCCACCTCCAAAACCTTCGATTTCATAATACTGGGGTTCAACAACTATTCTACCCGTTGTATCAATGACTCCGTATAAATAATCTCCTTCGACGTATCCCGAATACGGTGATAACCCGTGCCGAAAATTATTGATTTTTGTTCCGTTCGACTGAGTAAAAACCTCTTCCTGAGAATCATAGGTTCCTTCCAGGTAATTTTGACCAAAACCGATTGTCGCAGAAACCAAAAAGAGAAAAAAGGTTGTCGTCTTCATAAAGTTGTGTATTTCAAGAAGTAGTACAACTTACTCCACAACGAGTTCAAATACCTCTCCTTCAACTTTCAAAAAGTACATCCCTTTCTGAAGATCTGCTACGTGGATGCTATTCGACGCTTTGCTGATTTCTCCATCCAACACACGTTCTCCCAGAATCGAAAACAATTCAAATTTCGAAGCTTGATTCAGTCCTTCGATGGTCACGTGAGATCGCGCTGGATTCGGATACAAGACTAAATTTGACGAAACCGTTTCATTTATGCCGATCGTTGCACAACCCATTTTTCCGTTGATGTCGTACTGCGAAACAAACTTCCATACTTCCAGAGAAGCATCCATATCTTGATTTGTCCCAGCCGTTGAAAATGCAGTTCCGGGCCATGTATGTCCACCATTGGCCACTTTAAAGTGAATGACTTCCGAGCAATTATCTCCATTCGAATAGGTAAACTTCTCGACCGTTGTTCCATCACTTGGGTCAATATCTGGAACGTTTTCTATCACAGGCGTTGTGGTGCAGTTATTGAAGTTCGTCCAGAAATCAACAGCCGCTGGAACGGGTTCCGAAAAAATGGTTCCATTGTAATCGACCGTTCCGTCTGACGTACCATGAATTTGCATCACTGGAACAGGGTGCGTAGCAGAACAATTCGATGGCGACCCGAGCGTCATGCTTCCCGTTACAGAACCAATGGCCGCGATGTAATCACTCAATTCGCACGCCAGTTTGAAACTCATAAAACCACCATTGGACATTCCTGTGGAATAGACACGCGTAGTATCAATGTTGTAGGTATTGGCTAGTGACTCAATCATCACACGGGTGAAGTCGACGTCATCTACCGTACTTCCTCCCCAGCCGACATTGAAGTGTGTATTTCCGCTATTATCAACTGTTCCTTCTGGGTGCACGATCAAAAATCCTGCAGTATCAGCAATCGGTCGAAAATCGCCGTACCACATCTGCTGCGTAGCGTTACTCGTATAGCCGTGAAAATTAAAGAGAAGCGGAACGGCTTCATTTCCCGTATAATTCGCTGGGACGTATAAAATGAACTCCCGATTGATACCATTATGCATGATTGTCGAGTTGATGGTCTGTTGACCAAACGAGTTCGAAGAAAACACGAATGCGAAAAAGCTAAAAAGAATGATTTTGTAGTACATAGAGTTGATTTGTTACCATGTAAAGATACAACTTGAAAAGGTTTTACGATAACAAATAACTTTTTGGGTAAGGGGAGCCTATAATCAGGTTTCCCTCATCGAATGAACGACGCTTTAATCCGTCCCAGCTTAGGTAAATTTCAAATTCCCCGTGTTTTTCATCTGAACAGGTTCCTCTTGAGGCAATGGAGTTTGTTTGGGTTGAGCGTTAGCCTTTTCTTCGCTTTGTGATTCTACCTCCTTCATACGTTGGTCCAAGCGTTGGTGCATTTCCTCCGATCTTTTCTCCATGTCTGCCATACGCTGCTCCATCTGCTTCATACGTTTGTCCATATCCAGCGACATTTTCGCACTTCGTTCTTTCATGCGCGCTTCCATCTCTTTCAATTTCGTATCCATTTCTGCAGATTTTGCCAACATCTTGCGCTTCATCTCTTCAAAGTCGAAATTTTCAATTGGCTTACCATTTTCCGTAGCACTTTGTCGTTGTTCAACGAGTTCTCCGTTTTCATAACGCTCATAAACTTCAACATCTTTTGAGGTAGATTGTGCATTCGCAAATCCAACTAGTCCTACACATACAATTGCTACTAACTGCTTCATGGTTCCGTATTTTAAGGGTTAAACGTATAACTCTTGCTGCAAAGTAGGTTACGAAGATCGTGCCACGTCGTTTTTATAAACGCAAAATTGCGTTGGCTTTGTAGCAGTTAAACGACTACGCAACCAACGCAATTTCTGGTAAAACTAACTATATTACTTATGCTTCTTTTACAAACTGTAATTCTGTATTCAATTTAACGTCATCGCTCACAACAATACTTCCAGCTTCCGTAATGGCGTTCCATTTCAAACCGTAATCGCTTCGTTTAATTTTTCCGTTCAACGAAATTCCTGCTTTTACTTGTCCGTAAGGATCGGTCACAACTCCTCCTACTTCACCCTTGAGTGTTAACGGTTTTGTTACATCGCGAATGGTCATTTCTCCTTCTACAACAATATCGTCTCCATCAATTTTCGTGTTCGTACTTTTGAACTTAAGTTGTGGGTAGTCTTCTGCATTGAAGAAATCATCCGATTTTAAGTGTGCATCGCGATCCTCTACACCAGTGCTGATGCTGTCAATGTCTGCTGAAAATTCGAACTCTGCGTTGTGAAAATCATCACCATTCGTTTTCGCTGTTGACTCGAATTTTCCGAATGAACCATTCACGTTCGAAATCATCATGTGCTTCACTTTAAATCCAATTTGCGTATGCGTTGTATCAATATTCCAATTTGTTTCCATGTCGTTTATTTTTGTTTTGTTTATATCTGAGTACAAATCTACCATGGTAAATAAACAAAACCATTGATCTATGTTAAGATTTCACGGAAATCGCTATTTCGAGTGTAATTGTCGCTTCAATCGACTGAATGATTCTGGCAAAATGCCGAGATAAGAAGCAATTTGATGTTGCGGAACCAACTGTTCGATATTCGGTGCGCGTTTCAATAATTTTAAATAGCGCTGATCTGCCGTTTCGCTCACCGTTGACAGGAAACGTTGTTGTAATGCCGCAAGGTTCTTTTGAGTGATCACTCGGAAAAGTCGTTCTAGTGCAGGCACTTCTGTAAATAACTCTTCCATTTTATCATATGTGGAAATCAATAATTCCGTCCGTTCCAGCGCTTGTCCATTTAATAAGCTCGGGGTATGTTGATAGAATGAACCGATATCACTCACCCACCAATCGGGAAAACCGAAATAAAGAACATGCTCTAACCCTTTTTTGTCGAGGTAAAACATCCGCATCGAGCCTTTCAATATAAAAGACGTCGTTGTACACACCCCCCCTTGTTTAAAAAGGAGCTCCTTCTTCTCAATCGTTTTCGGAGTAAAGGATTCTTTAATGATTTGACAATCCTTCTCATTGACCTTAATTCGATTGGATATATAGTTCAATAAGGGATCATAAATATCATTCATGGAATAAAAATACAAAGGATTGACGACGTGAACATGAACAATTCATCTTCTCAAGAAAATGATTATTAAATCAACAAATAAGGATTAGTTTCTCGTCTTTTTATCTTTTAATTATGATCTTTACGGGATGAATCACGACGAAAAACCGAAATTTTCTGGAAGAGGATCGGGGTACAACCCTACGAATCGATTCGAAAAGCAGTCCTATTCTGATGACGATACAGACGGGGTCGATGTTCCTATGGATGAAGCGGCGAAGACCAAGTTCACTGAGATCTTTCCGAAAACCATTGTCAACAAAGTAACGAGTCCAGATGTGGGAATGGAATATTCACTCAATCCTTATCAGGGTTGCGAACACGGATGTACCTACTGTTTTGCACGACCTACGCATGAGTATTGGGGGTTTAGTGCAGGGTTGGATTTCGAGCAAGTGATTCTAGTTAAAAAGAATGCGCCAGAACTCTTACGACAAACATTTGAAAAGAAAAGTTGGACACCACGCACGGTCGTACTCTCGGGAAATACCGATTGTTATCAGCCTGCTGAACGTACATTTGAATTGACCCGTGAACTACTCAAGGTGTTTTTGGAGTACCGTAATCCCGTTGGAATCATTACAAAAAACGTACTGATGAATCGCGACTTGGACCTCATCGAAGAACTCGCCTCCATGAATTTGATCGGAGTGAATCTGAGCATCACCACCCTTGATGAAGAATTGCGCAGAAAGCTCGAACCACGCACAGCGACATCCAGTCGTAAGTTAGACTTGGTAGAAACGCTATCGAACATCAATGTTCCCGTTAATGTGATGGCCTCACCCATTATTCCGGCGTTAAACGATCACGAAATTCTATCCATCGCCAAGGCTGCCTCGGAACGGGGAGCAAGCAGTTTTCACGCTCAAATTGTGCGTTTGATGGGACCGAACGAGCAGATTTTCCAACAATGGCTAAATCATCATTTGCCTGACCGCGAACAGAAAGTAATGAATCAGATCAAGTCGATGCACGAAGGAAAAACAGGAAGTTCTTCCTTTGGAGATCGCATGAAAGGAACAGGTGCATTTGCTTTGAATATCCGAAGACAACGCGAACTTGCGAAGCGAAAGTACTTTCCAAATCCAACGCATTCGAAGTTGAGAACCGATTTGTTTCGTCGGCCGAAGGGTGGACAGCTTTTTTTGTTTGATTGATGGTGGGCTTCGGCTACGATCAGCCCGTAGATAATGAGTATCTTAAGTCCATGAAAACACTTCTCCTCTTTTCTCTATTGATTTCAAACACTTGTTTTTCGCAAGAGTTAACCAACTATAACGAAAAAAGGCTTAAGACAGACAAAAATATTATGATTGGACTAGGTTCATGGGCGACGCTCAACTTTGTAGGAAGCGGAATCGGTTGGGCCACTGCACCCAACGAAGAAATGAAATCTTTTCATCAAATGAACGTGTTATGGAATACCGTTAACCTTGGATTAGCCATCCCTGGCTACATCAAAGCGCGCCGAGAAAATCCAGCAATATCTTTTTACGAAACTCTCTCAGCTCAACAAAAAACAGAGAAAGTTTTTCTGATTAATTCGGGATTGGATATCGGTTATATTTCGGCTGGACTTCTACTACGTAGTGAAGCAAAAACGAACCTCGAAAAACGCGATCAATTCAACGGATTTGGAAACGGACTTATTCTACAAGGCGGATTTCTACTCCTCTTCGACATGACGGCCTACTTCATCCACAATCGACACCGAAAGAACAAGTTGAGCCCACTTCTTCAGAATATCGAACTAAGCGACAGTGGGATAGGAATCAAATGGAACCTTTCCTCACACCAAAAATTCAGGGCGTTTCTCTAAGGCTGCGAACTAATCTTGAAAGTGAATCGCATTCTCCGTTTGTGCAATTTGGACGATCACATACGGCTGCGTCATTATTTCAATGTCATATCCATCTGAAGGCGTCTTTTTAATCGCCACTACCGTTGTCTTATCTGTTTCAGTTATCGAAGAAACATCCACACTATAACCACCAGAACCACGAATTTTATCAAAGTACGCGACAACCGTTACTCGTTCAAAATCGAACGATTTCTCATCGATCGTTTGATTCACCGAATTCATCTTTTTCGCAAGCACATCCCATTCTTCTTGAGAGCGAATCACCACTCCTCCTTCAGAAATTTTCTCCTCTCCATTTCCCGTGAGGTAGCCCTCTTTTATCTTTTCGAACATAACGTTAGTCGGTTGCACTATTTCTTGTGTTGGCTTCTCTTCCAAGTGTTTTGGTTGATTGCATGATTGAAGCGACATGAACCCCATCAATATTGTTCCGACATACATGAATTGTTTCTGTATCATATTATTCTTTTTGTCATGAATTAGCAGTCATTCTACTTTAAAGATAGTGCCAAAATTGAAACGGAACCACATAATCTACTCCATACGATTCCAATCTTTTACCCAATTTACTCATAAATCTTTCGATTCTTGCCTGCAAATAATGTAATTTAACAGATGAAGCTTACAGCTATCATTATTTCAAACTAAACATAACGAATTATGAAACAATCCTACCAGCGGCTCTTGCGTATATTCTTATTGAGCGCTTTTGGTGTATCGATGAGTTTAAATCCTTCGTTTGCGCAGCAAAGCGACGATTTTACATTTCAAGGAGTAGAAATTATTATTCCGAAGAATGTTCAACATTTAGACCTCAACGAACTATATAACAAAAGTGGATACGACAACTCCATTTATGCTTGGATGCAATTCAACGAAATTCCAAACCAAGCGCAGCAAGATGCGGTAAAAGCAAACGGTGTTGAGCTTTTGGATTATATTTCAAATGCAACATATCTCGTTCGTTTCCAAAAGACCGTTTCTCGCGACATGCTCTCGGCGAATAACGTAAAGGGAATCATTCCTCTTTCGGGAGAAATTAAGGTAGAATCTGAAATTCGAAACGGCTCCATCAACCCTTGGGCAATTGACGGGGATAATGCGAAACTTACCCTTATTCTTTTTGATGGCGTAAATGTGGAAGAAGCGATAACCACGCTGAAATCTGCAGGCGTAAAAATCGATCAACAATACAAAGGTCATCAGGTATTGGACGTGTCTCTTCCGATCACCCAAATCAATTCCTTGGGAGATTTTCACTTCGTGAAATGGGTGGAAGAAATTTCAGCTCCATCCATTAAAGATGATTTCCGCGGAAAAGGACTTCACCGATCAAACAGTTTGGATACGCAGACGTCAACGGGAAGACAATACACAGGAACAGGTATTGGCGTGTTGGTAAGAGATGACGGTATTGTAGGACCACACATCGATTTCGAAGGACGTATCGACAACTCAACTGCCACAGGAACCGGACAAACACACGGTGACGGTGTTGCTGGGATTATGTCTGGCGCTGGAAACTTAGATCCAACCAAGCGTGGAATGGCCGCAGGGTCGAACGTATTTGTTTCCAATTATGAATCGAACTTTTTGGATGCCCCAACGGTAGACAGAATCAATAACGGAACCGTTCAAATCACCAACTCTTCTTATTCGAATGGATGTAACGCAGGATACACGAGCGCGACTGTAACAGTTGACGGTCAAGTATATGACAACCCAACCTTACTCCATGTCTTTTCTGCAGGAAACTCTGGTACATCTAACTGCAGTTATGGTGCAGGATCTGGATGGGGAAACATCACAGGAGGACACAAGCAAGGAAAAAATGTAATTGCTACGGCGAATACGAACTTTGAAGGTGTATTAGAAAACTCGAGTTCGAGAGGACCAGCATACGATGGAAGAATTAAACCTGATTTAGCAGCAAACGGTTACCAACACTTGTCAACAGATGAAAACAATGCTTACCTCACTTTTGGAGGAACATCTGGTGCGGCACCTGGAATTGCAGGAGTTTCTGCACAATTGTATGAACTATACGGAGACATCAATGGCGGTTCGCTTCCTCCTTCTGCCTTGATTAAAGCAACGCTTTTGAATACAGCAAACGACGCTGGAAACGTTGGACCAGACTTTCAATTCGGATGGGGAATCGTGAATGGATTGCGCGCAGGAATGTTATTGGAAGACGGACGTCACCTCAATTCAAACATCTCTCAAGGAAATACAAACACACATACCATTACGGTTCCTTCTGGAACACAGCAAGTACGATTTATGTTGTATTGGTCAGATCCAGCAGCAGCGAATGGAGCTACAACAGCGCTTATCAACGATCTTGATCTCGTTGTAACAGACCCATCTGCAGGAACTCATTTACCGTGGATATTAGATCCTACGCCAAACGCGAGTAACTTGAACGCGCCAGCAACAACAGGAGCTGATCACTTAAACAATGTAGAACAAGTGCTTCTTGATAACCCAGCAGCAGGAACATACTCCCTCGACGTAAGTGGATTTGCTGTTCCAATGGGACCACAGGAATATTACATTGTTTACGAAATCATCGAAGATGAAATCACTGTTACTCGTCCGAATCGTGGAGAGCAATTTGTTCCAGGAGAAAACGAGTCAATTCACTGGGACGCTCCAGCAACAAGTGGATCATTCACCATTGAATACAGCGATGATAACGGATCGTCATGGAACCCAATCACAACAGTGGCGAGTGACCTCAGAACGTATGAGTGGGCAGTTCCAAATAACGTTACGGGAGATGGTCGTGTACGTGTAACTCGTGGAGGTTCTTCGGACATGAGCGACTCTACCTTCTCGATTGCACCATTGGTAACGAACCAAGCGATTACGCAGGTATGTCCAACAAGCATTACTTTCTCGTGGGATACTAATCCAGATGCGGAAAGCTACGATGTGTACATACTTGGACCGCAATACATGGAAGTTGTTGGCAATGCTACAACCAATACATATTCATACACGATAACGGATCCAACTCTTCCCGTTTGGTATGCTGTATCCGCTAAAAACGCAACGGAAGGTTGGGAAAGTCGACGATCCGTTGCCAGTTTTTACGGCGGAGGTTTGTTAAACTGTGCCTTCCCAACTGACGTGGAACTATCGAGCATTAATAATGGAAGCGATTTCTTGTCTTTGTGTAATACCGCTGGTTCTTATCCAGAAATAACCATCCTGAATGCAGGAACATCGCCGATTTCAAACTTCGACGTTTCTTACCAATTATCTGGTCAGGCACAGGTTGATGAAACATACACAGGAACGGTAAACCCAGGGCAACAGGTAAACTATACATTTACCACACCATTATCAGTTTCAACAACGGGCAACTACACATTGACATGTACCGCAACTGTTTCAGGTGACGGATACGCAGGAAACAACGATCAGGTATTGAACTTTTATGTTCAGGCTACCGCTACGGCAACACCTTACGTAGAAGATTTTGAAGCAACAGGTTTCATGCCAACCGGTTGGACCTTAGTCAATCCAGATAACGACGACACGTGGGAGGAAATAAGTGTAACTGGATCAGGCGGTAACAGTACTGAAGCAGCGTATGTTGACAATTTTTCCTACAACTCCATTGGTGAGGAAGATTACTTCGAAACAGAAATTTTCTACGTAGACGGAGGTGTCGCTACTTTATCGTTTGACCTTGCCAAAGCGCAGTACTCAACAACATATAAGGATAGCCTTGCCGTTCAAATTTCAAACGATTGTGGCGGCTCATGGACAACCATTTATGGGAAAGCAGATAGTGACTTAGCTACTGTAGCTGACGAGACTTCAGGCTGGATTCCAACAGCGGCGACGGACTGGAGAAACGAAACCGTAGACATCTCCAGTTATTTGGGAGACAACGTGTCTTTCCGATTCATCAATATTACGGGTTACGGAAACGGAACATTTGTTGACAATATCAACGTGATGAGTGACTTGTCAGTCGGTGAAAATGATCAGGTTCACTTCAGTATCTACCCGAACCCAACAAACGGAAACGCTACATTGGCGATTTCAGATGAGTTGAGTCAAGATGCACGTGTAGAAATCACGAATCAAGTTGGACAAATTGTTCAGGTAATTGATGCGGCTGACTTCTCTCAAGGAGGTATTCCACTCAACCTTTCATCTTACCAAAGAGGTATTTACTTCGTAACGGTTTACGTAAATGACTTACAAACGACGAAGCGTATCGTGAAGAACTAAAACAAATCGTAACTAAAAATAAAACCCTGAGATTATGATTGATCTCAGGGTTTCTTTTTATCGTTTCGTTTAAACCGAACTAACGGAATATCTTCTCTGTAGTTCCATCAGAATAACAATTAAAGGCAAAACCTTTGAAGTCTTCACCCACTTCTTTTCCAAGAAAATCAACTGTTTTTACGAGCATTCGTGGAGTTGAGCTATTGTCAAATGAAATCGGTCCGTAAGATGCTGCCTGACCATCGAAATCTACCTGCATAATTCGGTAGTAATTGATTCCATCTTCTGGCTCAGCATCCGTAACCGAATAACTCAAGACATCTGTTGACGTACCTGCACCCGGCAAGCGCACCATTTCAGTCCAATTTTCTCCATCTGTTGATCGAAAAACCGCAAAATAGTCGTTGTTACTTTCAAAGGCTGTTTTCCATGTGATAACATTTAAACCATCAATGGTTTTTCCTTCTAGATCGATCAATCCGATTGGCAAAATGGTTGGGCAGATTGAAGAGGCAACACATTTATTTCCATTGTACCAACATGCACCATTTCCAAGACATTGAGGAACACATCCAGCAGTAGAACCAGGATATACCTGACACTGACCTGGACCTGTACATAAAAAGTTAGACCCGTTCAATTGGGCTCCACACGAGCTAAAGAAAGCCCCGCTGCAGTTTGGGTAAAGGACACATTGTTTAACACCACTAGGGTCGAGCCAAACACACGCACATTGTGCCTGTGAATTATGTGGTATCATCAAAAATAGGAGTATAGCAAGTGGCAACGAAATATAAATTTTTCGTAGTAATTTCATGGGAGTTATTTTTTAAGCGGCTCAAAATTAACCATCTGTGCAACGATAGCGCCTACCACCGTTGTATAAAGCAAAATTATTCGACGAAACACTTAAAAACACCCACCAACACCCCAAACTAAACGACTAAAGAAAAATAACATTCTGTTGAAATCGACCTGTTTACGTGAAAAAAAAGGCCTCGAAATTTCTCATATTGAATGTGTTCCAGCTAAAATCAATCAAAAGCTTTATTTTTAGTCGAAACGAATCGGTTACGCCTAACAATACGCACAGATGAATTTAAAAAAATGGTACAGCATTCCAGGACTTGTTCTTGCTATTGCTTTCTTGGTATTCGCCTACATGATGGTGAGCAAAAGTGTGGAAGCTTCGCATGAATTTAAAGTAGAGAAAAGCAAAATCTCCGAAATCCTCAGTTTCAAAGATCGATTGCTTTCGTTCCGAGACTGGGTTTTTACCGAAACGGCTTGGGAAGAAAAGCGTGTTAAATACGAAGAAGCATTACAGCAAGCCGACGTCCATTATCAGGAGGCTATGACCTACGGGCATTATCTCCTCATTGGCTGTTTAATCTTTTTTCTTGCTGTTGTTCTGCTGTACGCTCGAAAACGGATCTATTTCGGCATCACTTTAGGGCTTTCTGCGGTTGGAATTGCCCTGCTTGCTCAAGGTGTGATGAATCCCATTTTGGAAATGGCGGCATTTGAAGAGGACATGACATTTAAGGTATACGTGAAGCCGAAAGATATTCCATACTATATGGAAACCATTGAAAATTTGCGTCAGGCAGACGATTTCAAGAAAAGTATTTTTGATAATATTAAACTTATCCCCTACTTCGGCGAAGATATTGCGGAGTACACTGATGGTACAGCAGAATCCATAACCTCGCTGGCAAATGACGCCGCCGACTTACTTGACGGGTACAAAGAAGACGAGTTCGGAAAAGACCAAATCTTCAGGGGAAAAACCTATTTCTACTATCAAAACAAAGGCATCATGGATGTCATTAAACTCCTCTGGAACAATAACAATAAACCTGTAGCAGCAGCCATTGGAACGTTTAGTGTGATTGTTCCCCTCATCAAACTCTTATTCTCCTTAATCATTCTGCTGTTCCCAATTACACGCGCGAAGACATTGCGCAAAGTGCTTAGTTACATTTCCAAATGGAGTATGGCCGATGTGTTCGTGGTAGGAGCATTCTTGGCTTACTTAAGCTTCGCAAACATGAGTCCAGGAGTTCAAATGGATGCAAATGTCTTGTTCGGACTCTACTATTTTGGTGGCTACGTGCTCGTATCTATTCTACTGGGAATCATGTTGGATTTAACGATCAAAGAAAAGATCAAGCATGCCGAATTGAAAGCTAGAATTGAAGCCGAGAATAAAAAGCCAATGGAAAATGAATTGAAGGAAGGAAACCGTTTGGAGGAATAAGTTACGAAGCTGAGCAGCTGTTCGAATTGAATTCTGATTAATTCTTCACTAAGCGTCTGTTCGCAACACCTTTATCGGAAGTTATTTTCACCTGATACACGTTTGACGGAATAGTCGAAAGATCGATCGTACATTGAGTTGAAACCGTTTCAAAACGCCAAATTTGTTTTCCCTTCATGTCGATAAGCTCAATAAGACAATCTCCAACTGTTCCAAAATCTATCCTTACTTCGTCAGTCGCTGGATTGGGATATATGTTGAATGGATCAATCGTTTGCTCTTCCTGATTCAGCACGCAATCTTGAGGGTCCGTAAAGAAAACTTCTGAGAAGACATTCGGTTCTACAGCCCAATCTACCCATGTTCCCCCAGAACCTGTTTGCCAATCATTGAGGTTGAAGGTATTCGACCCTGTTGAAGTACCGGGAACTTGATATACTTTTAAAATATCAGACGAGTAAGACCAAGTGATTGGGGAACCGGGTTGAAACACTTCAGGATAAGCAGGAATACTGTCGTAAACGCAATTCTTTTGAATGAAAAAAGCATAATCATCGTAAGAAGGATGATCACCAAACACACGCGCAATTCCATTTTGATCTACACAAACGGCCGTATACTCCTCGCAACCGATTCCTTTCGCATTAACGCCATAGTTTTCCAAAATATGCGCCAAGAACACAACGTGTCTCCCCTTTCGTGAAGGGTTGTCGTAGTGAGTATCGGTAATTACATCTTGCAAATAATTCGCATGAATAAAGGAGGCTGAATCGATGGTAATGTTGGGATGAAACGGGTCCATCATCGCATCCGAAGAACTTATCGTTCCATTTTCCGCTGTGAAGTAAAAACTGCCTAAGATGGCCATGCCTGCACTTGTTCCACCAATTGACATTCCTCTATTTGCGATCCCGTCGTTGATTAAACTATCCACAGGTGTGTTTCTCCAATAAGAAACATAATCCCACTGGTCGCCTCCCGCAATCCACACCGCTTCAGCTTTGGAAATTCTATCGAGGACGTAAGAATCAAACGCAGCACTGGCATTATTGAAAACAATCGTTTCTACAGAGTTAACCGTAATTCCCAGCCCAGAGTACATGTAATCGTTGTATCCATCTGCTCCACTCGCGCGAATGACCAATACATCTCCTCCGTAAGCGCGCTCAAGAAACCACTTCATTGCCTCGTCGTTCTCAGTAGCACCTCCCATCATACAAAGTCCACCAGGAGGTGTCGGAGAAACAATAGCGTCGGTAGCGCTACCTGTAAAGTACGAGGTGTACGGTTGAGACAATCCTATCAACGGAAGCATACTCATCAATAAAAGACTGATTTTTTTCATCTTACTACTATTCTGTTGAGCAAGATACCTTTTCTGTTAGTTCTAACCTGCTCTTCTCTCCAAAAACCCTATATTTTGACGTGCACAGACGTCCTAAGCTTTGTTATTTTCCTGTTAAATGGGCATTTTTGGCATTCCATTTGAACATGGAGCACGCAAAACACCTGTTCGTTTCACCAAAACGAAATGAACTCAAAAAACACATTATGAAAACAATTCTACTCATCGCGTCCCTTATTGGTTCACTATCATTTTCCTACGGGCAAAACATTGATGACAACAAGGTTCAATTCTCGTACATTCAATTACCGTACATTAAAATCGACAATGCTTTTACCAATTATGATGTGAAATTCGTTCATGGATACGAACAAACCAATCAAGAAATTCTGGCAAATCACGAGCTGAATAAGCAAGCAGCGATGGCTGTTTTTGAGCAAGCTATGGTTCAATATAAAGTCCAAACTGATTCAATTGACGCCAATTATTACCGTGCTATGGCACAGTGGGAAAAAGACGTCAACGCAGGAAAAACGCAGGCAAATGGACTCGCTCTTCCTCAACCGATTCGTCAAGCGTATCCAACGATTCCTGTTTTTCCCGGATTGGATGAACCTCGATTGAACTCACCAATGGATGAAAACAGCGTATTGAACGGAATCAACATTGAAGGTTTTGAAAAAGGATTTGGTGGTTTCGTGGTAACTGTGAATGTTTTGGGAATGACAGACATCCAAATCAACGAAAGCAAAAAAGGATCAGGAACTGCAACGAAATACACGTACACAGCTACGTACATGATGCCTGTAGAATTAACGGTGGAGTCACCAACACAAGGTAAACTGATTCACTTACGTATTATGGAAGGTCGTCAGTCACAAACAATTGGAAGCTACAAGAGTAAATACGATTTCGAGTTGTACAAATTGACCAATGAAGATCAACTCTACCGAGAATTGGAAACATCTGCTCGAGCGAAAGCAATTGCACAAACAAACAACTATTTGAACAATCAAATTGGGTATGTTACCAAAACAAGAAACGCAGAATTGTATGCTGTAAAACGATTCAAGTCCTATGATTATTCGGATGTAACTGTTGCTTACACGAAAACGGTTCAAGCCTTGATGTTGGTTTCACAAGACAGAGATCGTTCATCGGCAATTGATAAAATCGATGAAGCGCTAGCGGAATGGGAGATGATTCTCGAAGAAAGCAATACCTACGATAACAAGGCGCGAATCAATGATAAAATTACATCGATGATTTACTGCAACATGGCAGAATTATTGGTTTGGAAAGGAGACTTCGACCAGTCTCAAGTGAAAGTAAATTTAGCAATTAGCGAAGGAGGAAAATTCAAGCGTCACGCAAACGGAGTAGCAGGTTTCTACGCTGATCAAAAAAAGCGATGGGATGTCCATTACTAATCCAAAAACAAGTTATTATGAGCAGGCGAGTGATCGTCTGCTTTTTCGTTCCATTACACTGAGTGATGTTGCGCTGTGGACACCTTTTTTCTTACGAGACGACTACATGCCTTTTCTGATGCAAGACATTACGCAGCCTGCGGAAGATCGCGCACTCGTTTGGGTTGAGCGCCAAATTCAACGTGAGAATGATGGACAATACGGTCATCTTGCCGCCATTGAAAAATCTTCAGGGAAATTTATTGGAATGGGTGGCGTGGTTCATCGCGAATTATATGGGAAAGATGAGTTAGAAATCACCTACTCGCTCCTTCCCGAATTCTGGGGAAAGGGATACGCGAGAGAATTGGCCAAGACGTTTATCGATCACATTCGCGAACATTCCGAAGCAACAAGTGTGATTTCCATGATTCACCCCGAAAATGAAGCTTCCATTAAAGTGGCGAAAGCCAATGGGTTAACCTACGATCGCAAAGCGAAATTTTTAGGGGTTCCCGTCGATGTCTATCGCTTGGAATTTTAATGAAAGAGTCCAACCTGTAACTTCATGCTATTCTGAACGTTATATGTTCAAACTCTCCAGATTATGAAGTATTTATTGACCGCCATCGTCTTCAGTTTCTGCTTTGCAGGAATGTCCGCAACAGAAGTCATACATGAGAAAACCTCCGTTTCCATCGAGTCGACGGTTGTCTTTGATGGAGGAAAGCGCAAAAAACGCCGCGTGAAACGCATCAAGGCAAAGCGTAAACGCAGATGCAAGCGTGCGGCTCGCAGAAATTTTGCGGGATAATTACCAATTTCCGTTTTCGATGTCCTTTCGAATATCCGTTTCAAAATACGAAAGCTGCACTGCGGCAAAAACTTCCGCTTGTTGTTCAGGATTAAACGCCCGTAACTTCGTTATTTGTCTCAATGTCTTCAAGCCACCAAACGAGTATCCCGAAAACTGTTGGGCAATCAATGCCTCTGGAATATAGATTAATCCGCGGTATTTGAATTGAAGCGTGTGCGCCATCTCGTGAACAAACCACCGAAGATCTGCGGTGTTTTCCAAATCAATTTCTCGACTAAAATGAATGGTGTTTCCCAACCCTAATCCGAGTGATTTTCGACGCGTCATCCATGCTCCTGTTCGCGCCACCCATGATTTTTCATATACACGCACTGTTTTCAGATAGCCCAATTCTTGCGACAAGTTCGAAAACAACGATAGTTCTTCAGGCGATAATTTCCGACCATTTCTTTGAGTCACCGACATGATTCCTTGGAACAAGTATCCGAAAAACAAAAGGTCGAGCACTGCATAAAAAACGCCAAGAATGTACCACGGAACAATTACTAATGCTCGTTTCCAAAACTGATTTGAGTTGTACGTATTTCGTTGAAGAAATTCCCTGCCCGACAGCACGTGAAAGAGGTGTATGAATCGACGTTTCAGCATAAACTTGACAGATCAATATTACCGATAAATGTCGAAGTATTCTCTATCTTTGAACCAAATCAAACTCATGGCGAAGGTAAAATCGGCGTTTTTCTGTCAAAATTGTGGCTACGAAACCCCAAAATGGTTGGGAAAATGTCCTTCGTGTAACGAATGGAACACCTTTGTTGAGGAATTGATTCAAAAGCAAGTGCCTCAAGTGGTTGCGTTTTCAAAATCGGAGCGCGCAGCCAAACCACAATCACTTCAAGAGATTAAAAAGCAAGAGCATCCGCGGATTTTGTTGGGCGATACAGAGCTCGATCGTGTTTTAGGCGGAGGAATTGTTCCTGGATCATTGGTGTTATTTGGCGGTGAACCTGGAATTGGAAAATCGACCTTGTTATTGCAAATGGCTGTTTCGTCTTCCAAAATGAATGTGTTGTACGTATCTGGAGAGGAAAGCGATCAACAAATCAAGATGCGCGCGGAACGTATCGGTGTCAAAAATGAAGCTTGTTTTATTCTTACCGAAACCAACATTCAGAACATTTTTCAACAGGCAGAGGAAGTACAGCCACATTTGCTCGTGATCGATTCGATTCAAACCTTGTACTCTCCAACGATTGAAAGTTCCCCAGGAAGTATTTCTCAAGTACGCGAATGCACCGCTCAGTTGTTGCGCTACGCCAAACAGAGCAACGTTCCTGTGTTCTTAATCGGACACATCACCAAAGAAGGTTCTTTGGCAGGGCCGAAAGTATTGGAGCACATGGTAGATGCTGTTTTGCAATTCGAAGGAGACCGTAATCACGTCTATCGCTTGCTGCGCTCAATTAAAAACCGTTTTGGAAGCACAAACGAGTTGGGCATTTACGAGATGAACAGTCAAGGTCTACGACAGGTAGAAAATCCTTCAGAGATCTTGATCACCAATACCGACAGTTCCTTGAGTGGAATTTCAATTGCTGCTACCTTAGAAGGAATGCGTCCCATGTTGATTGAAGTTCAAGCGCTGGTAAGCACGGCCGCATACGGAACACCTCAGCGATCGTCGACTGGATTCGATAGCAAGCGTTTGAACATGCTCTTGGCTGTGATGGAAAAACGATGCGGTTTCAAATTGGGAGCCAAAGACGTTTTCCTCAATATTGCAGGGGGAATAAAAGTGGATGATCCAGCTATCGACCTAGCCGTTGTGGCAGCTGTGCTCTCGTCGAATGCCGACATTGCTATTGCGAAAAACATCGCGCTTTCGGCAGAAGTTGGATTGTCGGGAGAAGTTCGACCTGTGAACCGCATCGATCAACGCATTTACGAAGCCGAAAAGTTAGGGTTCGACAAAATCATCATTTCTAAATACAACAAAGGAATCGACCAAAAGAACTTCAACATTGAGTTGATTCAATGCGGAAAAATTGGAGAAGTTGTTCGCGCGTTGTTTGCTTGATTAATGCTCTTGTAGCTCTCTCGTCAATAACGAACCCGCCTTCACTTCAGGGAAAATATCACTGTACTTCAACACCAAATGCTCTTCTGCTCGTCGATTGACCATTGCTCTTCTCAATTCTGAAGGTGTATGAACACCCGTTGCCGCAATCAACTCGCTAAAGCTTATGATGGTTCGACGATGGTAATTTTCTGCTCGCTTCGCTTTGTCTTCCACATCCAGACCTTTCATGAGTCCTTTCTTTTGCGTAGCAACTCCTACTGGACAGGTATTGTTATTACATTGCAAAGCTTGAATACACCCAATTGACATCATCATTGCCCGTGCACTATTCGCCATGTCTGCTCCAATCGCAATCACACGCGCGATATCGAAGCCACTAATTATTTTTCCTGACGCAATCACACGAATATCTTTTTTGAGATCATACCCAATTAGTGTATCAACAACAAACGCCAACGCGTCGATCATTGGCATACCCAACGAGTTCGAAAATTCCACAGGAGCTGCTCCAGTTCCTCCTTCTCCGCCATCTACAGTAATAAAATCAGGTTTGATTCCCGTTGAAATCATCGCTTCACAGATGTCCACAAACTCTTGCTTTTTACCTACACATAATTTAAAACCAACTGGCTTTCCTCCCGACTTTTCTCTCAACAACTGAATGAATTCCATCAACCCTTTGGCAGAAGAAAACGCAGAGTGAGAAGGTGGTGAGTGTACGGCTGTGTGTGGCTTGACGTGTCGAATTTTCGCAATTTCCTCCGTGTTTTTAACTGCTGGTAGGATTCCTCCGTGGCCCGGCTTTGCTCCTTGTGACAACTTCAACTCGATCATTTTTACGTTCTCAAGTGTTGCCTTTTTTTCATAAAGCTCTTCCGAAAATTTGCCGTCTTCTGTACGACAACCAAAATATCCTGTTCCAATTTGCCAAATCAAATCTCCTCCAGGTTCCAAGTGATAGGAGCTAATTCCTCCTTCACCGGTATTGTGAGCGAACCCGCCCATTTTGGCGCCTTTATTCAATGCCAACACCGCATTCTTGCTGAGCGATCCAAAACTCATCGCTGAAATATTAAGAATACTCGCCGAGTACGGCTGCTTGCAATCTGCACCTCCAACGAGCACTCTTGGTTCATCATTATCCAAATGATTACTCGCATACATTGAATGATCCATCCACTCGTAGCCTACTTCGTAGACATCCATCTGCGTTCCAAACGGAACAGTATCATTCACATCCTTCGCTCGCTGGTAAATCAAGGAACGAAACACACGACTAATTGGGCGACCTTCCGTATCGGTTTCAACGAAGTACTGCATGATTTCGGGACGGATTTTCTCCAACATGTATCTACCATGTCCCAACACAGGAAAGTTGCGTTTAATGGCGTGTTTTTTCTGAAGAATATCAACAATTCCTATCAAAATTAGCGGTCCAAAAACGACCATACTCCATAACACCTTTGGTGTCCAAAAATAAGAAAGTGCACCAACCGCACTCATGATGATTATGCTGGCGAGGATAAATATATTACGTGGATTCATCTCTAAGAATTGCTGTTTAAGCTATGAAGATAATAACCTGATCTCGATTCTCGGCGATTCCATTCAATTAATCCCTGACAAATAGCAGTCGAGGGCATCAGTAAACATGTGAAAAAGCAGGCCAACACCGATAACACGCGTTTTTTTGAAGAAAAGTAAAATGGGGTACAATGCAATGGCAATATACGAGTGAAGCGGATGAAAATTAATGCTGCAACGCGCAGGATCAAATATCGGATATGCGAAGAGATGATCTAAATCGACAAGCATTGTTGCCACCATCAGGAGCCATGCAACTTTCCAATTCTTTCGAAAAAAGATCCATGCGATCAATCCAGGGGCGAGGATATGAAGGAAATAATGAAGAAGTGTTTGGAGGAGCATGGAAGGTTGCAGTGCTGTATATTGTGCTTTTCGGTTGAAGAAACTGTGACCAATAAAAAAGGAGAACAACCGATTGACTATCAGTTATTCTCCTTTCGTTTAAACATTTTTGAGACTAGTTACAAAACTCTTTGTACGCCTCTTTCAAGTTTTCCGCAATCATTTGCGCTGTTCCGCCTTCGATGTGGTGTCTTTCTAGGAAGTGTACCAATTTTCCATCTTTGAACAAAGCAATAGATGGAGAAGATGGAGGGTAAGGAAGGAAGTACTTTCGTGCTTGGTTTGTTGCTTCACCATCAACTCCTGCGAACACAGTTCCCAAGACATTTGGTTTTGCATCGCTATCTAATGACAACTTCACTCCAGGACGCATATTTCCAGCTGCACACCCACAAACGGAGTTTACAACCATCAATAAGGTTCCTTCTGTATTTTTTATGATTGCATCAACTTCTGATGGCTCTGTTAACTGCGTAAATCCTGCGCTCGTTAAATCGTCCTTCATTGGTTGAACTAATTCTGGTGGATACATAACGTTTTATGTTTTTAAGATTTATACAAAGGTACGATTCTTCATTGAAGCTTTTACATGTAAACGAATTATCTTCCTAGGTAACTTGTTTTTTGATGCGAGTTCACTTTTTAACGTAATTCGTTGGAGTTGACTTCCATCAATTGCGACAAAACAACAGTTATTTATTCAGATATCGCTCGATACGAACTTCAGGATCGAGCTCTTTTCCGTCCAGAAGGAAATCGACAAACTCCTTGGACAAAAGCGGACAGAGCAAATATCCTTTCGAGCCCAAACCATTGAATACATGATAGTGTGGATGGTTAGGATGTGTACCAATGTACGGACGTCGGCTAATTGGCCCGGGACGAATTCCTGCTTGTTGACGCACAACCTCCACTTTTTCATCAATGATGAATGAAAGTTTTTCAAGGATTTCGTTTCTTCCTTCCTCCGTGAGTTCCAACGAAGTGTTATTCCAATCGATGGTGGCACCAATTTTAAATTCTTTATTCCCCAAAGGAAGATTGAAGCACTTTCGGTTCAGCGATTCATCTTCTGGAAGTTCCTCGGAGCGCACTGTTAACACTTCTCCTTTTGTCGGGTTAATCGGCAAGAAGGAAAACCACGGATTATCCATTCCATGATAACCTTCACAGAAAATAATGTCGTCATAGTGCTCACCTTTGTATGTCGTTCCCTTCAGTTCTTCGTAATCAAACGTTTCGTTGAGAATTGTTCCTTTTTCAGCGATAATTTGCTTCGCAGCGGGCAAAAAACCAATGGGATGAACCACAAAGGCATTTTTGATTCGCCCTGAACCGAATGGGTTTTTACAGCGATCGTACGTATCATCCGACTCTTCCAATGGCGTCATGTAATCCGTGAAATCTTCTCTCAACTGCTTTTTCTCCCAAAGTTCTCGTTCGTGCTCCGTAGAAAACAGGCGCCGAATGGGTAATTTCTCGAAAAATTTTGTCCCTGATTCCTCTTCAATGGAAGAATAAAACGACTTGAGGTAAGGGATGAAATCATCTACACGCCAACCTTTCGTCATTCGCCGAAACACCAATGGATTGATGAGTCCAGCGGCAATAATTGAACTGACATTTTTGCCATTGTCAACGAGCGTGACGTCCACGTTTTTGCGTAATAGCTGAATCGCTACGCTCACGCCAGATAATCCAGCACCCACCACCACTATTTTTCGAGAATTTGACATGCTCAAAGATTCAAAAAAATGTTCGGGAATTCCGAATAAATTACGCCGTACAGAAACTTTCAGCCCTTCTTTTTACTAAGAATGATTCCAAATTAACTACTTTAGTTCTTCATTTCATCGTATGAAAAGAAGGATTACAGGAATCTTATTATTGTTCTGTCTTGCCTTGCCCATCCCGGCAATGTTTACCTTCTTGCACTATCAAAAGAAACAAGTACGAAAAGACGTCAAGCATCAAATAATTGCTGGAATCGACCGCTCAGAACTGGTTCTACTAAAGTTCACAAAAAAAGAGTGCGAAACAACACTTCGCTGGAATCATGCAAAAGAATTCGAGTTTGATGCCTCCATGTACGACATTGTAGAAGCCGAAGTAAAAGATGGTTTGGTTCACTTCTGGTGTTGGTGGGACAACAAAGAAACCAAGCTGAACAAGCAACTAGACAATTTGCTTCTTGGTGCTTGGAATCATAACCCGCTTCAACGGAAAAACAAAGAGCGACTGACGAAACTCTACAAGTCCCTCTTTTTTGAATCCGATGCTCTATTGAACCCGAAAATTCCCGTCGATACAGAACAAATGAACACTTCATACGATTTTGGTTTTTTAACGAGATCATATCCTCCCCCCGTTCCACCTCCCGAAATCTGTTAAACACGTTTTCTACTTAACCTAAGTCTGCGAAGCCTCTTTTTGTGGACTATTCCTATATGTTTAACATGATAATTAACCATGATGAAAAAAATATTCATTACATGGTTATTGCTTGGTTTGTGCACTATTGCCCAATCTCAAACAATAACTATAAAAAATAAAGAAACGGGAGCTCCAATCGAAGCTGCCAATCTTCGGAGTGAATCTCCACGAGCCTATGCGACAACCAACGCACGCGGTCAGGCAGACATTTCGATGTTTAAAGGAGCAAAAGCAATACAAATTGGAACATTTGGCTTCAAAACGGAAACAAGAAGCTACACAGAGTTGGAGTCGTCTTCATTCGAACTATCGTTAACTCCCTCCAATTTGGACCTCGAAGGTGTGGTCATTTCAGCCACTCGCTGGAACCAGAGCTCCAGTAACGTCCCTTCAAAAATCATTTCCATTTCTCCAACTGACGTTGCGCTGCAGAACCCTCAAACCGCTGCCGACTTACTTGGTATTTCTGGCAAGGTCTTCATTCAAAAAAGTCAACAAGGAGGAGGAAGCCCAATGATACGCGGATTTGCGACGAATCGTCTATTGTACACCATTGATGGTGTTCGCATGAATACCGCAATCTTCCGAGCAGGAAATATCCAAAATGTGATTTCGCTCGACCCTTTCGCTATGGAAAACACAGAAGTGTTCTTCGGTCCTGGATCGGTGATTTATGGAAGCGATGCCATTGGAGGTGTGATGAGTTTTCAAACCTTAACTCCACAAATGTCGCTGGAAGACAAACCTTTGGTTACCGGAAAAGCCGTAAGCAGATACGCCACGGCGAACAGTGAAAAAACAGCTCATTTCGACATCAACGTAGGTTGGAAAAAGTGGGCAATGGTAACGAGTGTCTCCGCTAACGATTTTGGCGATTTACGAATGGGAAGTAAAGGTCCGGATGAGTATTTGCGCCCATTTTACGTTCAACGAATCGACAGTATGGACGTGGTGGTTACCAACGATGATCCCAAGGTGCAAAAACCATCTGGCTATTCGCAAATCAATATGATGCAAAAGATTCGATTCAAACCAAATGAAAAGTGGGATTTCCAATATGGTTTCCACTATTCAGAAACATCGGAATATGCTCGGTACGATCGACACATCCGCTACAAAAATGGACTTCCGAGATATGGAGAGTGGTCGTACGGTCCGCAAAAGTGGATGATGAACAACTTCAACATCACGCACACAGGAAACAATGCTGTTTATGATGAAATGACAATCCGTTTGGCACAACAATCCTTTGAGGAAAGTCGCATCACGCGCGACATCAACAAGCCCGACCGCGAAACACGTATCGAGGAAGTAGAAGCCTACTCGGCCAATATCGATTTTGTAAAATCTCTTGGAAAGAAAAACAAGTTGTTCTACGGAGTAGAAGCGGTGTTGAATGACATTACATCTACAGGAATCAACGAGAACATTTCAACGGGTGATATTAGTGCTGGGGCCACTCGCTACCCTCAGTCTTCTTGGGCATCTTATGGTGTGTATGTCACCGATCAATTTAAAGTTTCGGATAAGTTCCTGCTTCAAGCAGGATTTCGATACAACCAATTCCAGTTGGATGCCGCGTTCGACACAACATTTTATCCATTTCCCTATACTTCTGCCAAGTTGAACAATGGCGCACTAACGGGAAGTTTAGGGTTTGTGTACCGTCCAAGCAACAAATGGGTGATTAGTGCCAATGCTGCTTCGGCATTTCGTTCTCCCAACGTGGATGATATCGGAAAAGTATTCGATTCAGAACCTGGATCTGTTGTGGTTCCCAACCCCAATTTGCAAGCAGAGTACGCCTACAACATGGACGTAAGCGTAGCCAAAGTTTTTGGTGATGTAGTAAAACTTGATTTGACCGGTTACTACACCCTCTTGCAAAATGCGTTGGTTCGTCGAGATTATACACTCAATGGGCAGGACAGCATTCTTTATGATGGTACGTTGAGTCAAGTGCAAGCCATTCAAAATGCAGCCGTTGCTAATGTTTACGGAGTACAAGCTGGTCTGGAAGTGAAATTACCGAATGGATTTGGGCTCTCTTCAGACTTCAACTATCAGTTAGGGGAAGAAGAACTGGACGATGGTACGCGAAGTCCATCTCGACATGCTGCTCCATGGTTTGGAGTAACACGCTTCATCTACAATGCGCACCGACTCAACATGCAATTGTATGTAATGTATAGCGGAGAAAAAAGCTTTGAGGATTTACCCGAAGGGGAAAAAGGGAAAGATTACATCTATGCCATCGACGAAAATGGCAACCCCTACTCGCCGGGATGGTACACACTCAATTTCAAGGCGATGTACAGTTTTGCGACCAATTTTGCCGTAAGCGCAGGGTTGGAAAACATTACTGATCAGCGCTATCGTCCATACAGCTCGGGAATTGTTGCTCCAGGAAGAAATTTCATTCTTTCGGTTCGCTACACTTTCTAACCGAAGGTTTTTGAAGTCAACCATTGTGTTGGTCGGTGCTCCTGCGCGGATCAACACCTCAAACGAAGCCTTATGTTTAGAAATACAGTTAAAAAGCTTCTTGGTAAACAGGAAGAAGTAACGCTCATTGATATCGATGAACTGTACAAAGAAACGATCGTCCATCTGTCGTTGGAAGCGCGTGTCCATTATTGCAACAATTTAATTCAAACGTGCATTTTGGATGTGAATAACGCGAAAATTCAGTCAGAAAAGGATAAAATCTACACGCTGATGAATGCAGCGAAGCGTGAAATTGACCACATGAACGAATAAAAAGCCAAAAACGGAAAATCCCTGCCACGACAAATGGCAGGGATTTCTTTTTCCAAAAGGTGCGATCAATTCTTATTGATGTTTGATGCTCCTGAAGTATTAATGTGTGTAATTACGGGATCACCTTTGTAGTTTAAGGTACTCGCTCCCGAAAGCTCAACGCTCATTGAATTGAGAATTGTTAAGAATGCCGTGCTCGCCCCAGATAGTTTTACATCCAAGGTTTCAATTTCGAATTCGTATTTGCGCAAAGTGCTCGCTCCAGACAAGTCAACAAATGCATCCATTGCGGTTCCATTCACTTTTGCTGTTGAGGCTCCACTCAATTCAATATCTCCTTGTGTTACGTTTACTTCTCCTTCAAAATTACTCGCTCCACTCATGTCCAAATTAAAGTCGTTCGCTACGAGTGCATTGTTCAACCTCACTCTTGATGCTCCAGAAAGTTCGAAATGATCAAGCTGGGTTGTCGTAATGTGAATTTTAACTGGTTTCTTCGTCGAAATGCGCTTGTTGTGTTGAAAATGAAGCTTCAATTTTCCAGATACTACCTCTGTTCTGATAAACTCATGTAGGTTTTCTGGAGCTTCCACTTCGAGTAATTCCTGCGTGGGAGAATATGTAACATCTACTTCGAATGCATCTTCTACTTCAACTCGAGTAAAATTGTCTACCGCACGAATTTCTGTGGTAACCGTACTTGAACCTTTTATCTTCTTACAACTGGTGCTTGCAACGGCCACAACAGCCAATGAAAGAACGAATGCAAACTTTTTCATAATGATCTTTTTAATATTTGTATCCTTATGACAGTTCGAAGAATGATTCACCCCTACGTACAAACTATTTTTTTTTGAAAAAATTTAATTCTCCGCAAAAACTGCTGATTCACTGATGTTTCCGTGTCTAGAAAAAGCGCAATGCGAGGTGTCCCCCGGCCCACACTTGCAGGTTGGAATTTCCTGAAGCGTAATCGTAAAAGCTGTACGGCGCAAGTGTATTGAAATCGTTTCCTGGGAAATAAGATGTTTCAGCGACCAAGGCGTTAATAGACGGTCCAGCCGCGATGGCCATCATCGGAGAAAGCTGCCACTGGAAGGAAGTTGTCAATTTTAACAGGCCGTTTGGTCGAACAATAGCTGATTTCCGCTGAAGGTGTGATGCTTGAAGATCGAAGAAAATCCGCGTTTTGGGCGAAATTCCTACGGAAGATCCTATTCCATAACCCAATTGGAAAGTAGGATTCGCTCCTTCAAAGTGAACACCCCACACAAAAGAATTGTAAAACTGATTCACCCCTGTTTTGAATGCCAAATTCGCTTGAAACAATTCGTTGGTAGACAGCTCAACTTGATGCAATCCCTTTTTGGAATAACTCAAGAATCCGATAGGCACTCCATCAATTTCTTCGCTAAAGTTGAGCAATCCAATTTGAGCACCTTCCACTTTGTCCGCCATGTTGATGATTCCTGCAACTTGAGCTCCTTCCAACTTACCGTAGGATTTATTGAAAATTCCGCCAATTTGTGCACCTCTTGAGCTTTCGTACGAGTAATTTCCAATTCCTCCGATTTGGGCGCCAACGAATCCATCAGCAAAATTGATTAATCCTGCCGACTGAGCGCCAATCACTTCACCACTCGTGATGTTTGTGATGCCGGCGAATTGAGCTCCGTGTACATCGGAATGGTTGATATTGGTAATCCCTGCGAATTGTGCTCCACGCTGGTGTCCGCCCACCTTGTTGAAAATGCCAGCCATCTGAAAATAACTGACCGAATCCCAATCGAGGTTAAAGATTCCTCCGATCTCCAAAATCCGAACACCTCCCACAAAACCACCAATGGTATTAAAGGAGTAATCGACCGTTGTTTTTCCAGTCAATTCACCATTCGATCCGACGTAGGGAACGAGCGAAACTTGGGTCTTGCGTTGTAGTGTCTTCCCGAAGTTTTTAAACTTGGATTTTCGCTCTTCAGTAAATAAAAATCGTTGAAACCAATTTAATTTTGCGTTTTCCGTTGTGTCAACATCAGTTGAGTCGACCATCATCGGAAGTGCTTCCAAAGAAATATTGAAGACGGATGTCCCCGACTGTACCCACTGAATACTCGTATCTCGGTACCCAAATTTCTTTACGGTAATCAATGGGTTTTCTGTGTTCTTGATCGTCAAATTGTAATACCCATATTCATTGGAACTCGCTGCAGATAGGCTCGTTGAATCGTAAATGGTGGCATACGGAATGGTTTCCCCCGTTTCCTTGTTCGAGATGTATCCACTCAGAATAACAGACTTCTCATCCGTGGCACTTGCCTCACGCAAAATGATATAGTTTCCGCGCTCTTTGTATGAAACTTTACCCAAGAACAGATCGTTCAGAACAGCGCGCGTTGTTTTGTTGGTGTAAGTTCGCGTAAGCTGAATATTCTGATCTATTAAATCTGTCCGATACGCAAATTGATATTCACCTTGTTCTTCCATGAGCTGCAAGGTTTCCTTTACGGAAGTTCCATTTAAATCGAGGGTAACTTTTCGTTCCAATGGCGGTACAGATTGTTGTGCCCAACCCAAGCTGAACCATCCAATGCAAACAATGCTCGCAAGAACCTTATTGACAACTTTCTCCATAAATTTCGATTGTTTTTTTGTTTTGGACAATGTTGATATCCAGCAGTTCTGCAATAATATCAAGAATGGTTGCAAGCGACTCATTTTTGAACGTGACACTCACAGTACACTCCGCCAGCGCAGGGTTTTTAATTTCAATTTTTCGTTTGAAGAAAGCACCCAATATTTCTGTTGCTTCCGCTAAGCTCGTTCCATCAAATTCGAAAACCACATCTTCTCTCGCCGAAGGCTCAGCGTATTTCTTAATCACTTTTTGACTCACGAGGTAGAAGGCGCTGTCTCCTTTTTCCAAGGCTTGTTTCTGGCCGTTGATTTTCAATTCTACAATCCCTTCATCCACCGAAACTTTCACCGTATCTCCACTATGATCTACATGAAAAATGGTTCCCAAATCGTAGATTTCCAACTCACCCACCATCAGCACGAAGGGATTTTTTTCGTCGTGAATTACTTCAAAGGTTCCGCTTCCGTCTAAGCTGAGTGATCTGTTTTTCTCATTGAAATCTTTCGGAATGATCAATTTACTTCCCGGTTGAAGCATCACCTTGGAGTCATCCTCCAATGTATAATACGCCACCTTATTGGAAGCATAAATGACATTTTCGCGTTCTTCCAATTCCTTTTCCCTCTCCACCTTCGTATTGTTCGCAACTGGTGGCGTATCATCAGGCGACAAAACTCCTGTTACTACTATCAGCGTAATGATAGCTGCAGCGGCCACCGAAACAACAAACAAAGGCTTTCTCCAAAGAGGAGTCACTTTCTGCTCCTTGATTTGGTTTTCAATTACTTTCCACGCGCTACCTTTCGATCCTAGCGTAAATGGCTGTGAACCATACGTAGTGGCATGCGCTTTTTCAAATTTCAAAAAGTACTCCTTGTTGTCTGGATGCTCATTCTTCCAATCTTCCAGCAGCATTGCTTGGTCTGGACTCGCCTCGCCATTCAAATAGCTGACGATCAGTGCATCTATGTCTTCTCTCGAATTCAGCATGGCATATTCAATATCAATGTTAATACTACAAGTGGGAGGTAGTCTTTCAGTTCTTCTCGCATAATTCGCAATGCCTTTCCCATCTGATTCTCAACCGTTTTGGGTGAGATTTCCAACTCTTCTGCGATTTCTTTATACGACAACTGCTCAAATCTACTCAAGCGAAACACCTCTCGACATTTCTCTGGAAGTACCATCATCGCACTGTCAACTCTCCCTTGCAACTCATTCGTGGTGAGCAAACTACTTGTTTGCACTTCCGACTGCAACGAACTATTTCGTACGGCCTCATCATCACTTTTTGGCATGCGTTGCATTTTCTTTTGTTCATTGAGACTCATGTTGAAGGTGGAACGAAACAGATACGATCGAATGTTGTCAATTTCCCGAATCGAATCGCGTTTCTCCCATAGCTTGATGAATAGCTGCTGCACAACGTCTTCAGCAGCATCCTGATCTTTGACAATCGAGAATGCGTAACGACAAAGTTCGTCATAATGTGCCTTGAACAAGGTGTTCAATACAGTGGTATTCATTTCAACTAGTTGGGTCATTCTTCAATATAAGCGCTCTTGTTTAAGGAAGAGACAGCGCGAAGATAGGGTTACCCCTATGCAAGTGGAAATTTTTTTTGAAATGACTAATTGTTTTGATGTTGAACGGTTAACGCGAAGATCATCCGATTGAATAGCATCCCGATTTTGAACCACATCTGAGATAGTGATTCCCTCGTATTTTCGTTACATTCGGGATTCTAAACGCGTGAATATGAAATTTAGTCTGATATTTTTTTCGGTTTTTGCCACCACTGTTCTTTTTGGACAAACTCCACTTTGGTTGCGTTACCCTTCCATTTCACCAGATGGACAAACGATTGCCTTCAATTACAAAGGCGATATTTATTTGGTCAATTCTAACGGAGGACAAGCGCGCCCACTAACCACGCATGAAGATCATGACTTCATGCCAACATGGTCTCCTGATGGCAAAACAATCGTGTTCGCTTCTAACAGAAATGGCAATTACGACATCTATTCCATGCCCTCGCAGGGAGGAATGGCTACGCGAAAAACCTTCCACTCTGCCAGCGATTATCCATGTTCAGTAGACAAAGACGGGAAAATCTACTTTTATTCGAGTCGTTTGGATTCCAAAATGAACAGTCAGTTTCCTTCAGGTTCTTTACCTGAACTCTATGCGATCAATACGGATGGCGAACTGGACCAGGTATTGACGACTCCCGCAGAATCGGCCGTTTGGAATTCGGATGGCACCCAACTCATCTATCAAGACAAAAAAGGGTATGAAAACCAGTGGAGAAAACATCATACCTCATCCGTAACACGCGATATTTGGCTCTACGATCCAGCTACAAAAGAGCATACACAACTAACCGACTTCAACGGAGAAGACCGAAACCCGATATGGAATGACGGTGATCAATCTTTCTATTATTTATCCGAAGAATCTGGCAGTTTCAATGTTTGGAAAAAAGATATTTCAGGAGGAAACAAAACGCAAATTACTCGCTTCACGAAGCATCCGGTTCGCTTCCTCAGCAGAGCAAACAATGGAACTCTATGCTTCAGCTTTGATGGTGAATTGTATACCATGCAAGCATCCGGAGAACCCAAAAAACTAGGCGTTTTAATCAACAACGATGATGATTTTAACGTGTCCGAATTGATCAATGTAAAAGGAGAAGTATCCGAAATGGCGCTTTCTCCCAATGGAAAGGAAATTGCCTTCGTTGCACGCGGAGAAATTTTCGTAACAGCACTCGACTTTTCAGACACAAAACGCATTACCAATACCCCAGAACAAGAGCGAAACATCAGTTTTAGCCCAGATGGAAGATCTATTCTCTTCGCAGGGGAGCGCAACGAAAGCTGGAACATTTACCGCGTCAACTTAACACGAGACGAGGAAAAATACTTCTACTCATCCACTGTATTAGAGGAAGAAGAAGTGGTGGTTACCGATCAAGAAACCTTTCAGCCGCACTTCTCACCAGATGGAAAAGAAGTCGCGTTTTTGGAAGAGCGTGTTATTTTGAAAGTGATCAACCTGGACAGCAAGGAAACACGCACCATTCTCGATAAAAAATACAATTATTCGTACTCGGATGGTGATCAATACTATGAATGGTCGCCTGATGGCAAATGGTTTTTAGTTCAGTACTTACCGTATAATCGCTGGAATGGCGACGTAGGATTGGTTTCTGCGGATGGAAAAGAAATGATCAACCTCACTGAAAGTGGTTACGAATGTTATTCACCCAAGTGGGCGATGGGCGGAGAAGCAATTATCTGGTTTTCGGGTCGTCATGGGATGAAAAGTCATGGAAGTTGGGGAACGCAAAGCGATGCTTACGCGATGTTCTTGACGGAAGGCGCATACGAAAAGTTCAAACTGTCTCCTTCTGAATTGGCTCAACTTGAAGAAGCTAAAAAAGATGAGTCGAAAGATTCCGAACAAGAAGATTCGAAAAAAGGAAAGAAGGACAAGAAAGATAAATCGGACGAAGAGAAAATTGAAGTGCTCACCTTCGATTTGGAGCGCGCAAAAGACAGAACGGCACGCTTAACGCTGCACTCATCAAGTTTGAGCGACGCCATTTTAACAAAAGACGGAAGCAAATTGTACTACCTAAGTGCTTTCGAAAAAGGATTCGATTTATGGGTTCAGGACTTCAAAAAGAATGAAACGAAACTACTCGCCAAGCTCGGTAATGGCGGAGGACAATTAAAGTTTGACAAAGACGAAGCCAATATCATTGTTATTGGAGGAAGCGGAATCTCCAAAATTGACGTGAACAGTGGACAGCCGACACCTGTTCAGTACTCGGCAAAAATGGAGTTGAACCAACAGGCGGAATACGAATACATCTACAATCACGCATGGCGTCAAGCATTAAAGAAATTCTATGTGAAAGACATGCATGGAGTTGACTGGGAATTCTACAAAACGGAATACGCGAAATTTTTGCCACACATTAACAACGGCGCTGACTTCGCAGAAATGCTAAGCGAGTTACTCGGTGAGTTGAACGCATCACACACGGGATCAGGTTTTAGATTTAGTAAGAAAAATGGTGATCGCACTTCTTCTTTGGGAATCTATCCTGATTACGCCTACACGGGGGAAGGAATCAAAGTGAGTGAAATTATCGACAAAAGTCCTTTGCTCGTAGAAGATTCGAAAGCGAAAGACGGTATGATCATCATGAAAATCAATGGTGAATCAATCAAAAACTTGCCTCATTACTATGATTTATTGAATCATCAAGCACATGAAAATGTCTTGGTTGACTTCACCGTGGATGGAAAAGCGTATAGTCAAGTGTTCAAGCCAATTTCGATGCGTACGATGTACAACTTAGCATACGAACGTTATGTGAAAAAGCGTAACGAGCAAGTGGAAGAACTCTCTGGAGGAAAAATTGGCTATGTACATGTTCGCGGTATGGATGACGAAAGCTTCCGACAAGTCTATTCAGACGCACTTGGAAAACATGCAGACAAAGAAGCGTTGATAGTCGACACCCGATTTAATGGTGGCGGTTGGCTTCACGACGATTTGGCTACTTTCCTTGATGGAAAAATGTACGCTACGTTCTTGCCGAGAGGGCAAAATTTGGGACACGAGCCATTGTCGAAATGGTATCGCCCCTCGGCTGTATTGATTGGTGAAGGAAACTATTCCGACGCGCATGGATTCCCGTTTGCGTATCGTGCTTTGGGCATTGGAAAAACAATCGGAATGCCCGTTCCTGGAACCATGACTGCCGTGTGGTGGGAAACACAAATTAACCGAAGTATTTACTTTGGAATTCCACAAGTGGGAATTCAAGATCTAGACGGTGACTTGCAGGAAAATAAACAGTTCGAGCCAGACATCAAGGTGAAAAATGATTACAAATCGGTTGCAGAAGGACAAGATAAGCAGTTGGAAGCAGCAGTGAAGGAATTGTTGGGTGAATAGGATTTGATGCTTTGGGCTTCGACTGCGCTCAGCCCACGCCCATGCTTGTTAGATACCGTCCAACAATTGAATAGCGAACCCAGATGCTCCAATTCCTAAGCACAAAGGAGAAAAGAGCGTTGAATCCGCTTTAGCGAAGTCTGTATTTCTGACCTTTTTGAAGAATCCAACGTAGTTGAAATCCCCAATTGCGCGAAGCAAAAAAATTGATGGAACGAACCACGTCCCGTAGGCAATAACCCTGTTGGGAAGCGGAATGTGAATGAAACCTCCCTTTAACAGATACAGCAAGCCGAAAAACAATAATCCGAGGGCAACAACCAAGGTCGCAACGGGTGGAATGACTTGTTTGTTCAACGTAGCGCCTTCCTTGGTTGGAATCACCTTGTTTATACCGAAGGTTCCTCCGAAAATCCAGTAGAAATGAAAACCGCTCAATACGGCGAAAACTAAAAACAATAAAACGGATAAAATCGAAACAATCATGGGTGTTGAAGTTGAAAAATATAGTCGGTTTGTTTTCTATTGATTGAAGAAGGCATCCATCGAATTAGCGCATTGCGTAATCCGTTCAAAACAGGATTAGAAACGTGCGCCATTTTTCCGATTGTCCAACTGGTGTTTACAACCCGATGTGCCTTAGGAAGACGTAGCTCCTGAAACGTTTCGAAGGCCTTCTGGAGATCAAATTTCTCCATGCATTCCGCCAGAACAAGTGCATCTTCAATTGCTTGACACGCTCCCTGTCCCATGTTCGGTGTAGTGGCGTGAGCGGCATCTCCCATCAAACAACAATTTCCTTTGAACCATGTTCTTGTTGGTGCCAAATCCGATATTTCTGCGGTGTTGATCTGAGATTTCGGTGTAGCGTTTATCAATTCGTTTACCACTTCGTGGTAGTTTTCGAAATAGGAACTCAGCTGCTCAATCGAGTACTCACTCGCATTCTTTTCAAACGATTTCAATGCGTACCAATACGATTTGTTTTTCGCTATTTGTACAAATCCGAAGCGGTCATTTTTGCCCCATGCCTCATTCAGTTCGTGCTGAAACGCTTTAGGCAAGGTAAAATCTGTGACTCCTCTCCAGCAGATTTGTTTGGCATCTCGAATCGTATTTTCTTCAAAAAGAATGTTTCGAACCACCGAGTTCAACCCGTCTGCACCAATCAACACATCCGATTGAACAATTTCCCCATTTTCAAATGTCAATTCATAGGTCGATCCTACCTGTTCAACTTTGCTTAATCGATGACCCAAATTGACCGTTGTCGACTTCAGCTGGCTGAGAAGAATCGCTTGTAATTTTCCACGGTGAATCGCACTATTGCTCACGTGATGCTTCTTCTCGAAATAGGACAAATCTACTTTTGAAAGCGGTTTCAGATTCGCTCGGGTGATATTCATTGCGGAAATTCGGTTCCCGTTTGCTTCAATTTCTTCCCTCAGCCCTAGCTTTTCATACACTTGCATCGCATTGTTCGCTAAAATGATTCCAGCTCCTACGGCCTTAATTTCTTCTGCCTGCTCAAAAACGTATAGGTCAAATCCTTTCTGTTCGAGTGCAATAGCTGTTGTTAATCCTCCTATTCCTCCTCCGATAATCGCAATTTTCATATCACATTTATGTTGATTTAGTACAATTGTACTAATAATAAATTAAACGTAGTACGTTTGTACTAATTTTTCTATTTTTGGAACATGAATCAAACAAAGCAGAAAATTCTCTCGCGCTCTCGCGAACTATTTAATGATCTGGGAACCACAAATGTTTCTCTCAGGAACATTGCAGATGATATGAAGATTAGTGTCGGGAACTTGCAATATCATTTCAAAAAACGCGAAGACATCATCGAAGCCTTGTACTTTCAGTTGGTGGAAGAAATGAACACCATTATGCTTGACCCTACTGCCAACCTACTTCAATCGGTGCTCGATGTTTCCTCCAACATGATTTCTAAACTCTATGAATACCGATTTTTCTTTTTGGATTTCGTTGCGTTAACACGTAAAAATCAAACAATTAAACAACACTATTCAGAATTATCGAAACAGCGCGAGTATCAATTTATGAACATGGTAGACGTGATGATTCAAAATAGTCTGTTTCGAGAAGAACGCCTAAAAAATGAATATCTCGGACTCTTCAAACGCATCGAATTGATGACGAATTTCTGGTTTTCTTCTGTGTTAATTCAAGAAGATACACTTTCAGAACATTGCCTAAGCGATTTTAAACAAATGATTCATCAAAGTATGTTTCCGTATTTAACGGTGCGTGGAAGGGAGGAGTTTGCCGCAGCATTTCCAGAAGTGATGGTTTGATTGGCATCCAAAATTAACGTCTTCGTCTCCAAAACTCACTCAACCACCGTGTTTCTCCACCATAAAAAACACTTCGATGATGTAAATATTGCTCCCACACCTGCTCCATTTGTTGAGAGTACAATCTCGCCACCTCATCCTTAAAGCTGCACTCTGCAATTAAGTGTTTCAGTTGCATTGCGCTTGCCATGGCGTTGAACATTCCTTGTGAAGATAAAGGGTCAAGACTCACAGCCGCATCTCCAATTGCTGCCCATCGCTTTCCTGCTACCACCTGCAACTTCGTTGAGTTGGCTGCAGTGATTCCTTGGTATTCAATCTCTTCTTCTCTTCCCTGAAGAATTTTACGCATTTGTTCATTTTCTTGAGCGAAGTCGAGGAAGGAATCAACCGATTTTAGTGCACTTTTATCGAATAAGTCGGAATCCGTATGAAAGGCTACAACGCGCTTTCCATTGGGAACAACAGCACTGTACCACCAGCCATTTGGGCCCGAAGCAATTGTACTCATCTTGTTTTCTTCAGCGTTCGGAAGTGTTACCCAACACGCGATTAACTTGTCGACCACCTCCCGCTTTACCCCAATGCTCCGAGCAAAATGTGATTGTCGCCCACTCGCATCAATTATATAGTTAGCAGAAATCTGTAATGCTTCACCCTCGTTCGATTTTACTTCTACGCTCCACGTCTGCTTCGTTTCATCGAATGCACTCGACTGTAGCGCTGTTCCCCACAAACATTCTACACCTCGGCTCTCCGCTGAGTTCCGAAGGAATTGTTCGAAGGCTTTTCGGTCCAAACTCTTTACATAACCATCTGGATTGCGCATGTGATCCACAACCTGCACAGTATCACTTCCCCAATAGGATTGCATTGCAAAGTTTTGCCTAAAAATCGGTGGAGATTGACTTTCCAACTCTTGTAAAAGGTCAAGTTCACTTAAAACGCGCTTCGCTGCAGGAGCGAGTGACTCTCCAATTCGCTCAATGGGTTCCAAACGCTTGTCGATAAGTGTTACGCGATGGGAACCCACCAAAGAGATGGCGGCAATACAACCTGCTATGCCGCCACCTACAATCAGAATGTCTGTATTATTTTTTGACAATGGTTCCTATTTCGGTATAAAACGTTGGAAACGAACCATTCGCTCTGGCACTCCCACTTCATTGCGCGGTTGACGTGCATGCGGAAGAGTTGCAACTTTCGTCCATTTGTGTACCTCCGAAGAGAGTAAACTCACCAGTTTCTCAACCTCTGAAGTTACGTCTTCGTCTTTCACCAACTCATCTTTCACCATGTTCAGCAATTGATCACGTGTACTTTCCATGTTTTCTTGCTCATTCAGCAATCCTTCTTTGGAGAGATGATCCAATGAGAAATTCACCAATGCTTTCTCTTTTTTGTCGAGGTTTTTGTTTTCTAACATCTCGCGTAAGCGTTGTTCCGTTTGACGCAAAAGCACTTCGTTTTGCTCGTCGGTTGGCGGAACTCCAATTTGCATTTCTCGTGGGAAGAGCGGATTATCGGGCACCCCTGGTCGATGTTGAACGATCGCCAATTTATCGAAATACTTGATCATTGAATTGATCTGATTCGTTTGTGTGGGCGCCATGCCATCAAGCGGTAAGTCATCGAGCCAGAAATAGCGGTATGCAAACGCTTCACGACGTGTTTCTTCATCCAAATTAGGATCGATCGTTTCGTGATAACGTTCTTCACTTAAAATGTTGTTGGGAACACGAGCTGGCCAGAACGTCGGCAAATAGGGATCGTACGAAGTTGTATATCCATCGCGACAACTCGCTGTGTCTGTTTGCCATGGAACCGCCATCCAACGTGTAACTCCCCCAGGAACTTGTCCACCGAGCAATGGTCCCGCAGGCATCATGAGTACATCTGCATTCATTGTTGAACCGTAATAGTTGTAATCCGTTTTGGGCTTTTTCGGTGCATGTTTCAAGCGGAAAGGCGCCGAGTACATTCCCGACGTTCGCATGGGCCACGTCATTTCGCAGCCAGGGTGGAACGCATCTGCCAAACAGAAGTCCATTGCTGCCTTCGTCAGCATATCCGGTTGTTCCGAAACGGGATAATCATCAATTTTCTTGGGTGGTTCCACATGTGGGCAACCAGTCATATCAACAAAATCAGCATCGAAATCGCCTTCAACCCATTGGTCTAGGAAGGACAATTGCAGTTTTGATAAGGTTGAATGTTGGCGCGGCGAGCCTTGAGAAGGAATTGCCACAGCATCTCCGTACAGCCACGGCCACAACTGTGGAGCAGTTGCTCCTGGTTCATCAAATCGGCGGAAATTATTCGAAATTGTTCGTCGAAGTTCTAGGTTCGCTGAAGAAGGATCGTTTAATTTTTTCACCCATTCCACACTCGTATAGTTGAACTGTCCGCCCCAGCCAAAAGCCCCGGCAAAACCAGCATTCACCCATTGTAAGTTTGTCATGCGCTCAAAAATCGGCAAGATGTCCTTTTTGAACGAAGGTCGTGCAGGGCGTTCCATCATCTTCGCTTCTACAGCAACGCTGCGCATCAAATCCCACATGGTTCGAACCGATTTTTGCATCGGTGCATAATCGGGAGGAGCACATACTGCCCAAGCAGGCTCTACTTTTAGTTTAACACCTTCGTAGATCACTTTTGCCGTGATAGGGCCATCAGACATATCATCGTGCCACCCTTCATTGTTTGCAAATGTAATGGCTCGATCTCCGTTTACATTCTCGGATTTTCCATGTCCTCCGAGCATAATCAAGCGTCCGTGTTCATCCGAGCGCATTTCTCCGAGGTACACTTTCTTTCCCATGAACTTGCCCGTAAATGTCTTGCCTTCGGTTACATTTGGGCTTGACAGTTTTTCTTTTCCGCCATCGATCAATAATTTTTTACGGTTTTTGACATCGATATTGCGAAGCAAGGAAGGCGGAATTTCAGGATTATTTGCGTCCGGAATATCCAAGGCAATTTGAAATTGGTACCAAGAAGCTTTCTGATTCGCTAGATGTGCATGCCACGTAATTTCGGCATTTTCCATCGTTAATTCTTTCACCGCTCTTCCCGCAGCATTCAAGCCGTAAATGCGGAACTGTGCCGCTTGACGTTTAATTGCTCCTGTTTTATCGCGGTACGCGTAAGGATCATCTTTTACCTCTGGTTCGTCCACAAGTGGACCGATAAAGTATTCATCTTCACTATTTCCAACACGCATAATTCCGATTGGGGGATAAATCGCTGCTTTCACAATACAGTCGCTATCTTCATCCGTATTTTCTTTAAACGAAGGGTTTATTTCCTTCGGTTCTTGTTGGGATTGTCCATTGGCTTGATGTCGCACTTGTGCACTTGCAGCGTATACGGTTCTTCTCGCCTCTGCAATTGAACCAAGCGGTTCATGTTGTGCCAGTGTTCGCCAAATATTGAATGACAAAGCCCTTCCGAATTCAGATTGCCCAATGTCTGTAATGTCTTGCTGAGGAAGGTGTAGTTTCGCGATGCATACGTATGGACTTTCTTCTGTGCTCCACACATCTTGCGCATCATTGAGTGGCATTGTTTCCTCATTCGTTCGTGGTTGAATTTCAAATCGGAACGTAGCACTTCCATTTCTCAAGCGGCTTTCTAGGTCTAACTTGAGGTAATTGTTATCGTCAAATGGCGCTCCTTTGTAGGTGTCGTCGGGTACTAGACGGTACTTTACAATGTTCGAATCGCCTAATTTGAACGGGAGAATTGCCCAATAGCTTGCACTCAAGCAACTTGCCTCCTCTTTCATCATTGCATTGAGGATTTCGGCAACTTTTGGGTGTTTATTGATGTACGACGGATAATCTCCATCAACCACTCCAGCTGTCGTGAACGCACACATCTGTTGCGCATCCCGAGCAAAGAATCTATCAATATTTTGAAAGATGAAGTCGGCATTTGTTCCTTCTCCAAATAACTTCGGCCCTTCGACACCGAACAACTTCAGTCCAACTCCCATTGTGGTATGTAAATCTGGGGATGTGGGGCCTGTATCACTTGAAAAGCGGACAACAGACTCGTAACGTGTGCCTGCAAAAATTCCTACTTTGTATTCCTCTGGAATATCTTCATTTACGACAAACTCGCCGTATGCGATTCCGTGTTGTTTTCTGAATACAGATCGCTCTGCTGGTTTCTGTCCACGTTCAATTCGGGTTTTTTGTCCCATTTCCACGAACATCTCTTTTAGACGTTGTGTTACTTTTTCAGTACTTCCGTGACTATCCCAGCACTTTACGTCATTAGATGTCGCTTTTTTGCCATCATTATTTTCTTTCATGATTGATGTGGTTAAGTTCGTTAATACAGCACAGGGCAGTGAACACCCTGAGTTGTGTGTTGGTCGAAATTAGCCATTTGTTTTGTGTGGAGGATAGGTAGATTTACCTGTTTCGATGCTGTTCGTTAAACGTTTGTTGCGCCAAGGATGGTAGTGGAAAGCCCGCATTCCGATGTTTATCGGAAGAGGACTTGCAGCGGACAGCCTGCTCGGGCGCCCAAAGAATTCACCGAGAATGTTATTGATTTTGTCTTAAGCTCTCGGTTTATTCAATGCGCATGATTTTTTCGTTATGGTACAACTGATCAACGCGCACACGTATGGTATACATACCAATGGGAAGTGAGGTAAGATCGAGTTGAGTTTGGTTCTTCGCAGTTAAGAGACATCTACCTTCTAAATCGTACAGCTTTAACTCGATTTCCTGATACGGCACATCTATAGAGAGATACACCACTCCACTGCTAGGGTTTGGATAGAGTTTCAACTCATTTAGTTGATCTTCGTCATTTGGCGCAGCCAAAAACTCTGGGCAAGAATCCGTCGAGGAGAAGTTCGCGTCTGCCCAAGTATTAAAGTCTTGCATTAATGAATCATACGTGTGGTATTGGAACTCAAATGGCCACGGTTCGATGTATCGAATATTTAGATCTTTGGCTTGTGTGAAAACCGTTTCGTAGAGACTATCTTGGAATCGATGTAGTTGATCTGAGCGCCCGATCACTTGAGCATATTTGTCGCCTGGGAAATCCATAATGAAATCCACCAAATCTGTTTGATAGCTTGTTTTTCCCGAAATCCACCACATTCCAAGTCCGACCCTGTTACACAGGCTGGCATCATTGTATAAATCATTGATAATTGTTGCCGGAACGAGCGTATCATTATCAATTTCGTGAACTTCGAATACGATTGGTTTATCTGGAAATGCATCAGCGAACCACTTTGCGGTTGTCTTGGCAGCTGAAATCCATTTACTGTTCGTAAATCCACCAGAGTAAAACTGCGTCATATCCACACCATTCAAGTGTCCTTCTACGCCATTCGAGGTCATTTGTGTGACATACACATGCGACAACATTGTGTCTGATGCGTACTGATTCCCTAATTCTTCAATCAGTTGATCGAGTCTTAATTTACATTGAAAATTCCACCATTTTGGCAATCGCCATGTTTGATTTTGGTAAGTAAAACTTTGGTAAGGAACATTGAGTGAGTCGATGAGCCAACTTGGGCTTCCAAAAGCTCCTCCTGCAATTGCCAAGGAATACTTCAATCCTTCGGCTTTTACCGTGCTAATTTTAGCATTCAAAGCTGTAAAATCGAATACTCCTGGTGATGTTTCAATATTGGCCCATGTTTCCATCAATAATACTCCACGAACGTCAGAATGCGCTAAAACAGCAGGGTTAGTGCCATTTGTGCCTGCAAAACAACCGCGCGGTTTTTCAATGTCTTGAGCATTCAAATTAAGGGTAAGAGCTAGTAGAAATATGGGTAAAAGCTTGAACATAGTAGTGTTTTGGGTTGACTATAATTGTGTGATTCGTTAGCGTCTGACAACTTTCGCTACTCCAGATTCGGAAATTTTCGGGTTCGTCACGTTTCCTTTGTAATACAGATTACTGGTTCCTGACACATCTCCTACCAGTGTTTTCTTGCAGGTAATTTTTGCCGAACTGGCTCCTGACAAATCCACATCTGCTTCTACCGTCTCAAAGTCGTAATCCGTCAAACTACTCGCTCCACTTAATTCAATTCTAGCTTCTTGAGTAGATCCTTCAATCTTTGCATGTGCCGCTCCTGAGAGTTCAATATCTGCCTCAGAAACCAGGATCGTCCCATCAAAATTCGCCGCTCCAGAAGATTCCAATTTGAGTGAATTGTCTTCCAAGGTATTTTTCAATGAAACGGATGACGCTCCAGAAAGATAGAATTCGTTTAGCTTCGATGTGGTGATGTGAACCTCTAATTTACCAGGAGATTGGAAGCTTACGTTTTCGTCTTGTTTGATCACCAAGGTATGAGACTTTACCTTTACCGAAATGTGCTTTTGTAAGTTTTCGGGGGCCTCTACTTCCACTTTTTCTTCAGGTCCATACGTCACATCCACCGAAAATGCGCCTGATACATCGATGCGATCAAAGTTGCGCACTTCTCTAGTTTCTGTAGTACTCTTTTTTGATGCTTTGACGGATTTTTTTCCTCCCCAGTTTGACATCGAATAAGCCACAAGAGCAATTGCTACTAATGCAAGGATAACCGGTATTTTTTTCATAATCAATCGAATAATGGATGATTTAATAGAGTGAAAGTAAGCAATTTTCCACCAATTTTGCCCTTTTTAGCTAGACCAGTTTCCAAAAACAAAAGGACCACCTCATTCACTGAAGTAGCCCTTTGCCCTTGTTTCGGTTTTTGGTCGTCAGGTTTTAGATGAAACAAAGCTTAGTCAAAAATGGGTCTGATCATGGTTCGCAAATCGATGGTTTCCACATCATCCTCCGAATACCTCAGTTGACCTTTTATGCTTTTCCAGGTTGTTTTTCTGAGATTCTTGTCGTTATCGAAGGACCATGAGACGATATAATCTTTGTCTCCACGAATTTCTACACACCAAATAAGGTTTTCGAAACGTCCGGCAGAACCCGAGTTCAAATAGTGATTACACGGTTTGAGTACATCACCGTCACGACGCAGTGCATTTTGTCGTGGCTCGTGTGTGTGTCCCAGAACAAGTGTCGGTATTTCCTTTCCTGTGTTAATTCGCATGCTTTTGAAAATTCGTTCGTACTCCACACACAAATTGATTTCATTCATGTGTCGGAACTTGAACATTTCGTCACCCGTTAGCACCTCCAAAGCCGTTGCGTAATAACCAGAAGCAGGGTCGTCGCTGTCATTTTCGAAATACTCCCACGCAATTTCATGTTCGAGCAATGACTCTACAAAATCTTTGCTGTCACGCTTGATGGCATTTTTCGAATTAAACACCAAGGCATTCTTCAAGCCCGTTGTGTCATCGTTTGGATTATTCGGTCCTTCACCAAATTTTCCATACGTTTCACGCGCCAACCAGTTTTCAAATGTATTTCCGACCGTCCATTTTTTTGTGTCTTTTGACTCCCAAAAACGATCGGGTCCTTGAAATGCCCATGATACATTCTCTGAGTAGATTTCTCCAAAACTTTTTGCCCATTGAATATCACCATGTATCTGGCTTACTGAATCAAATTGATGACCATGTAGCACCACATACTCAATATGTCTATCTCGTTTGATCGTTAACACATCAGCAACGTCCATCCCCAATTCATCTTCAATTCGATTCTTCAAATCTCGTTCAAAAGGCTCATCGGAATACGTATCGTGATTTCCTGTTAGACGAACGTATTTGTCTTTTGCAATAAACTTTGTTTTGATTGCCTTGTAGTAATCTTGAAAAGAATCAATTACGTTTTCGAGCGTTTCCATCCGTTTTGCATATCGAACTTCTAAGAATTCCTTCCAATCCAAATTATCTACTATTGGGAACTTTCCAACCGATTTTGCTCGTTTCTCAGCCTCTTCCATGGACACATCATAGATAATGCATTCTTCAACATCTCCATTTTCCACCAAGCAATACGACTTATTGGAATAGTAGTCCAACACCTTCAAATACAACTCTTTGTTGAAGTCTTTGAAATAGTTAGGCAACTTGGACAGGTTCGTCATATGTAAATCGGAAAACACCACGAAATTCTCATCCGAGCGTTCTACCTTTCTACAAAATGATATGGCATCAACCGATTCACCACTAGCTATTTTCGCTACTCGCTCGTATGCCAGCATCAAATCTTCCTCAATCTTCTTTTTGATTTCCTTCCCGTCTTTGTCTTTACTCTTCTTATAAACGTTCGACTTTTGGCTGACTTTCCAGAGTTCTCTAAAAATATCCTCTCTTTCATTCAGATTAAAATGCTTAGACAGTGCAATTAAGATGTTTCTAGGTATTTTTTCCAAATCTACATTGAGATTCCATTCATCACGAAACTCTATAAAATTCACATCTGCGATCTTCTCCTTCACATGATTGACAACAGATCCTTTTGTGAAGTCTTTCATATCTCTGAGTGAGAAGGCGTCCTTATCCAGTCCGAAGTTCGGCTGAATGTCTTTCTTTACTGTAAATGGCATAGGCTCGGATTTAGTGAAGGTTAACCAAAACGGTGATCATTCCTTTTCCTTTCTCCAATGGTTGAAGAGCTTTACCGATAACCGCTCCCAATGCTTTTGATGAATCAGTTACTTTCATCGCGTGTCCTGCTGTTCCCGAAGTGGTTAACAAATCTCCAACTTGAATTGGTGCTTGATCTGCATCTACCCAACATGAAACTTTTCCGAGCAATGCGATTGGCATTCTGTTTTCTCCTCCTTGTTTGTCCATAACGATTCCCGGTTTGTAATCGCCCGCTCCCGCAATAACGCCAGCTACTTTTGAATCGTACGCGCTCGTTGATTGGATGAGTTTTCCATCCTCACGAAGAACAACCACTTTCCCAGCTTCCAGTTCATCCATTTGATCTTCGGCCATGTCAAATTCTTCTGCAAAATCGGCATTCAAGAACTCAATATCTCCCGATGAACCGAGAATTTTAAGCGTGTCAATGTCGTTGCTGTTTCGCATAAAGATAGAACCAGATGTTCCTTCACCTCCTGCAATGATACGGGCGTGATTTCCATCCAATTTGAGCACATCCTTTCCTGTGTAATCACGGATAATCAAGTCTCCATCATCACTTGATCGAAGGTTCTTTCCTCCAAGATAAATCACTCCATATTCCCCACGCATATCAATCGTGGTCAATCCTTTGCTGTCTTTTAGTAGAATGTTTCCATTCGAAGTAGTATCTCCGAGGGTTAATGTTTCGGAGCTCGAAGTTTCGCGATAAACGTCTTTAAAATCTTTCATAATAGTGTTTAGTTTTAAAAACACAAGTTTAGCAGGACGCGTGAACATCCACAATACTCAATGTTGAGTATTTTTATGATTTTCAGATTAATAGAGCACGTCGCGGAAGTTCGCAATCAGTTCCGTTGTGGATTCAAAAGAGAGCTTTTTCAAGATGTTTCGACGGTGAGTATCTACGGTGTGTGGACTGATAAAGAGCTTTTCACCTATTTCCTTGCTCGATTGTCCCTGCGCCATCATCATGGCAATATCTCTTTCGCGATTAGATAGCGGTCCGATTAGTCGTTGGTGTGAATAATTCTTTTGCCAAAGAGTTTCATACTCCTCTCGATCGTTGAGTTGCCGAACGAATAATTTCAGTGGCTGTTTTTCACCTTCTCCAATTTTCGTGTAAAACCCGAGGGAAACGATTGGCTTTCCATTTTCATCAAACACAACAGGAGTCAAGTTGTTCATGAGGTTAATCCAGGTTCCATCTCCCTTTCGAATTCGATGGTTCCAACAGTAACTGGTACGCGATCGTTCCTCTTCACTAAGTTCCTTCATGTTGAAATCTACCAACTCCCTCAGCATTCGCATTCCGATGGTTATCTCCTTCAGTTTAAACCGTCTGAACCAATGTAATAAACCATTTTTCATGAGCTTTTCGCGCTCAATGCCCATGACATGCTCAAAATTTTTGGTGATGTATTCGTAACGACGTGTTGAGCTATTGATCAGCATAAAAAACGAATCGTTCACGGGAAACCACTTGTCTATCTCTTGCAAGCGCTTTACATGTGTTTCTACGACCGTATTTCGGAACTGCGGAAAATTTTCGAAGATTTCCTCGTAAGAATTATATAGGCTTAAGTCATCCACTCTAGCAAATATAAACAATGGAAATCTCTAATCCCTACGCGCATAATGGATTATCAAGATCCTTCTATTCAGCTGTTAGTGCTACGTCTTATTCCATCCAAACCATTGATTGTCCCAATCATTTCAGGTTATTGCCAAGGTCACAACGCTAATTCTCGCATCGGGGTGCTTTTCGCGAATAGCCGAAGCGATCACTTCAATGGTAGATCCTGTTGTGATTACGTCATCGACCAACACGATATGCTTGAAATTTTGGATGGAGTTATTGACTCGAAACGTTGATTGAATCGAGCTCCAGCGTTCGAAGCGTGCTTTTTGGGTTTGAGATGCTCCATGTTTGACTCGCTTCACCGATGATGTATCCATTGCAACGCCTAATTCATCAGAAATTCCCTTTGCCAATGCCTCGCTTTGATTGTATCCGCGAATAAATTCCTTTTTCGGATGCAGCGGAACGGGAATCAAAACATCAACATCTCGGAAATCTGGGTTTAGCTTTAACCGTTTGGCTATTTCCCCTCCAAAATGATGTCCCACTTCTTGATTGTTCTTGTATTTCAGTTGAAACAAAATTATCTGTGCCGTTTTTCCTTTTTCGAAGAAAAACAAGGCGTATGTTTTATGAATATCTATTCTCCCCCAGAAGATTTTGTCCATCATGGTGGGTTCAGCATTAAGGTGAAAATTTGTTTCGGTAAAATGCGTTGTGCACAACGAACAAATAGTAGTTTCCGCACCCGTCAATTCAGACTCACATGCGAGGCATTTTTGAGGAAAAATCAAGTGCCGAATATCGCTCAAAATGGCGCTATGTTTGAAGAAGGAAGAGATACTCATTTTCTTTCAGTGAAAAAGTGGATGACCTATGAACAATTTATTGTTCAAAATATAAAAAAACAATGACGGAAAAAGGGCGGAATTCCGCTAAATTTATAGAAAGCGCACGAATCATTGAAATATAAGGGGTTGAGATGAATCGCTTGAATTTATCGACAAATCACAAAAAAGGCACTGTGAATATCTTTGTGTTTTATGTTGATAAAACAGTGATGGGTTGATCTCAAAGGGTTTCAGTGGGTCAATGTTAATAACGTTAAAGAATTGTGAATTTTTTTAGTTGCTTAAAGGGAGATTTTTGACAATTTTTGTAGTCCCGCTTGACGAGTGAAACTGTCCTCAACCTTCAGTTTAAGAGTTAAGAAAAAATCAAGCTTTACGGAGTAAAAAATTCAAAAAATCAACATTTTTTGACAGGGCTTCGTTTCGCTTAAAAAAATGAAAAGAATGGCACAAGTAGAACCGATTTTGGAAGAAAACAACAACAGATTTGTATTGTTTCCTATCCAACACGACGACATCTGGTCGTTTTACAAAAAAGCTGAGGCAAGCTTTTGGACGGCAGAAGAAATTGATCTTCAACCAGACCTTATCGACTGGGAGAATAAGCTAAATGACAACGAACGTCACTTTATCAAACATGTATTGGCATTTTTTGCCGCTTCAGACGGTATTGTGAACGAAAACTTAGCGGAAAATTTCTTGTCAGAGGTTCAGTATACAGAAGCAAAATTCTTCTATGGTTTCCAAATTGCCATGGAAAACGTACACTCAGAAACCTATTCGTTGTTGATTGATACGTATATCAAAGATTCTAAAGAAAAAGACTACTTATTCAACGCGATTGAAACCTTGGACTGTGTAACGAAAAAGGCTGAATGGGCACTTCGTTGGATCGAAAAAGGATCGTTCGCAGAACGTTTGGTAGCCTTCGCTGCTGTTGAAGGAATTTTCTTCTCAGGATCATTCTGTTCAATCTTCTGGTTGAAAAAACGCGGATTGATGCCAGGACTTTCTTTCTCAAACGAGTTAATTTCTCGTGACGAAGGACTACACTGTGATTTCGCTTGTTTGCTCTACAACAAGTACGTAGTAAACAAAATGTCTAAGGAGCAAGTCAAAGAGATTATCTTGGATGCCGTTGCAATCGAAAAAGAGTTCATTCTTGATGCACTCCCAGTGAAGTTGATCGGAATGAACAGTGATTTGATGTCACAATACATCGAATTCGTAGCAGACCGTCTACTCGTTGAGTTGGGTAACACAAAAGAATTCAATGTTTCGAACCCATTCGACTTCATGGAAATGATTTCGATTCAAGGGAAAACGAATTTCTTCGAAAAACGCGTTGGAGAATACCAAAAAGCAGGTGTTTTGAACAACGATGGAGGACAAAACTTCAGTTTAGACGAAGACTTTTAATTGAATGATTCACTCGTAAGGCGAGTACCGACCAAAACCGGAGCTGTCATCCAGATATATCAAAAGACAGATCAAGACATTTAGGAAATACCCGAATCGAGTAACGATCGAACTGGTTTTCCATTACATAAAAAAGAACACTAGAAACCCAAAATATCGCGCCCATGTATGTTGTAAAGAGAGACGGAAGAAAAGAAGCTGTAAAATTTGACAAAATCACTGCCCGCATCGCAAAGATGTGTTACGGATTAGATCCATTGGTATCACCAGAAGCTGTTGCCATGAAGGTAATTGAAGGTTTGTTTGACGGTGTAACCACAACGCAGTTGGATAACCTTGCTGCTGAAGTTGCTGCTGCCAAAACAATTGATCACCCTGATTATGCGTTGCTTGCATCACGTATCGCGGTATCTAACCTTCACAAAGAAACGAAGAAGACATGGTCTGACGTAGTCGAAGATATGTACAACTACATTGACCCGAAAACAGGCGAAAATGCTTCGTTGATTGCAGAAGACGTATACCAAGTAATCCAAGATAATAAAGATAAGCTTGACTCAAGTATCATCTACGATCGTGATTTCCGTTACGATTACTTTGGGTTCAAAACATTGACGCGCTCTTACTTGATGAAACTTGAAGGTAAAATTGTTGAGCGTCCACAACACATGCTCATGCGTGTTTCTGTGGGAATCCACAAAACTGATATCGATGCAGCGATTAAAACATACAACTTGATGTCAGAAGGGTGGTTCACACACGCAACTCCAACATTATTTAATTCTGGTACACCAAAACCACAAATGTCCTCTTGTTTCTTGTTAACAATGAAGGAAGACAGCATCGGTGGTATCTACGACACATTGAAATCATGTGCGCAAATCTCTCAATCTGCAGGAGGAATCGGAATTTCAATCCACGACATCCGCGCGAAAGGTTCATACATCAAAGGAACTAACGGAGAGTCTAACGGAATTGTTCCTATGCTTCGTGTATTTAACGATACTGCGCGTTACGTAGATCAAGGTGGAGGAAAACGTAAAGGATCTTTCGCTGTTTACATCGAGCCTTGGCATGCTGACGTATTCGATTTCTTGGACTTGAAAAAGAACCACGGAAAAGAAGAGCAACGTGCAAGAGACTTGTTCTACGCATTGTGGATTCCAGATTTGTTCATGAAGCGTGTGAAAGAAAACGGAAATTGGACGTTGATGTGTCCACACGAATGTCCAGGACTTTCAGATACACACAGCGCTGAGTTTGAAGCATTGTACTTGAAATACGAAGCGGAAGGAAAAGGGCGTAAAACAATCAAAGCGCAAGATTTGTGGTTCAAAATTCTTGAATCTCAAATTGAAACTGGAACACCATACATGTTGTACAAAGATGCGGCAAACGCGAAATCGAATCAACAAAACTTGGGAACAATCAAGTCGTCGAACTTGTGTACAGAAATCATGGAGTACACTGCACCAGACGAAACAGCGGTTTGTAACCTTGCATCATTGGCGCTTCCTAAATACGTGAATGAAGACAAAACGTTTGATCACCAACGTTTGTTTGAAGTAACGTATCAAGCTACATTTAACTTGAACAAAATCATCGATGGAAACTTCTACCCAGTAGAAGAAGCACGTAACTCAAACTTGCGTCACCGTCCAATCGGTTTGGGTGTTCAAGGTTTGGCCGACACGTTCATCATGATGGGCTTCCCTTTTGAATCAGAAGAAGCACGCGCATTGAACAGAGAGATTTTTGAAACGATCTACTACGCGTCAATGACAGCATCAAAAGATATTTCTAAAGTAGAAGGTCCTTACGAAACATTCGAAGGGTCTCCCGTATCAAGAGGAGAATTCCAATTCGATATGTGGGGAGTAACACCAACTGATCGTTGGGAATGGGATGTATTGAAGGAAGAAGTAAAAGAGCACGGAGTTCGTAACTCATTGTTACTTGCACCAATGCCAACTGCTTCTACTGCACAAATCCTTGGAAACAACGAATGTTTCGAGCCATACACATCAAACGTTTACACACGTCGCGTATTATCTGGAGAGTTCATCGTTGTAAACAAGCACTTATTGAAAGACTTGGTTCGCGAAGGGTTGTGGACAAAAGAAATGCGTACGAAGATTATGGCGGCAAATGGGTCCGTTCAGAACATCAACGAAGTTCCACAACACTTGAAAGACTTGTACAAAACGGCTTGGGAAATTTCTCAAAAAGCAATTATTGATCAAGCAGCAGATCGTGGAGCATACATCTGTCAGTCTCAGTCATTAAACATCTTCATGGAAAATGCCAACTTCGGTAAATTGACATCGATGCACTTCTACGGATGGGAAAAAGGATTGAAAACTGGAATGTACTACCTCCGCACGAAAGCAGCAACAGACGCTATCAAATTCACAATTGAAAAAGACGTGGTGGCAGCACCAACAGCGAAATCAATTGAAGAAGCTGAAGCATGCTCTATTGAAAATGGAGACGACTGCGAAGCTTGCGGAAGCTAAATAGCAACAAACAACAACAAATAAAACCTGTATCACAGAGAATAGTGCCATTCGAAGTAATACAAACAAAAAAGCCTGAGTTTCGACTTGGGCTTTTTTGATGTTAGCTATTGGGGTTGACATTTGGATTCGAAACGAACGACGTATCTGTAAAAACAGGTGTTGGACTGGCTTCTGTCCATAGAGGAATCAGTCCATCAAAACTTCACTTTCAAACCATTGTTGATGGAAAAAGCACTTGGCTTTACGCCTACTGGTGGATTGAAATCGAAGAAATAATTGACCGAGGTGATAAACGATAAGTATTCTGTAATGTTCAGCTGAATGATCGATTGCGTAGTCAGTCGATAATCGGCCCAATAACGAAACAGTGGCTGATAATAGGTGGTTGAGGCGAACTCACCGCGTTTCTTCGGAAATTTAATCGATACGGTAAAATAGTTGGACATTCGAACATCGCGTGATTGCGTTTGCAAGATATCTTCCACTCGCTCGTGTTCGTAGAAGGCTGAAATCCCGATGTAGGTTTTAATCGTTTCACCTCGATTGAGCTTAAAACGTGCTCCTGTTCCAGCAAGAAATCGGTACTTCAAGCTTAACAGCTCATTCAGTTGTACTTGAGAATAACCTTCCCAGCGAAACCATTTGTTGAATTTATAGTTGTACCGAAGATGCCCAAAAGCCGCATTCGCAATCGTTTTAACATTAGACTCTGTGAAGGCATAATTGCCCAACGCTAAATACGTATGCTTAAGATTTTTTGATTTAAACTGTGCATTTAAACTCGACTTAAACACAATCAAGGTAATGTCGTTTGTTTGTTGGTAATTGAGTGTAAGGTTAGCATTTCCCGCAAAACGAACCGTGTCCGACTGCATACGCCGACTCTCAATATTAACCAACTGAGAAAAAAGCACTGAGGAATTCAATGCGAAAACAAACAAAATAAGTATCAAACGAAGTGCCTTCATGAATCGCATTTTTTTCGCAAAAATAGCAAGAATAGAGACGAAGCACAGCTTCAAGAAGTAAGTAATTCATTTGTACCTTTGAGTCATGGTAACACAAAAAACACTTTCGCTTCCACCCTTTCCAAGAGGATTTCACTTAATCACCGATTTGATTAAAGCCAATCTCGATCTTCCGAAGACAGGCGTGCTTCATGTTTTCATTCAACATACTTCCGCAGGATTAACCATTAATGAAAATGCGGACCCGACCGTGCGCGAAGACTTGGAGTCGTCTTTTAATCATATCATTCGAGAAGACGAACCTTTTTACCAGCATACTTTCGAAGGGTCGGATGACATGCCCGCTCACATAAAATCGTCGGTTGTGGGATCATCCCTTTCCATTCCCATCACAGACGGAGAACTGAATTTGGGCACCTGGCAAGGAATTTACCTGTGTGAATTTCGCAATGAAGGAGGAAGTAGAAATATCGTCCTTACGACTATGAGCTAGTCCTACTCGTTCTTTTGCTTTTTGATTTCGCTGTCTACGGTTTCCAATTCAGCGAAAAACGCCTCTCCATACTTGCGAATCAGAGGTTCTTTCAAAAATCGGAATACCGGAACATCTAGCTTATCACCGCACGCACAGGCAGGTTTGCAGATATCCCAAACATCATAATTGATCGCCTCGAACTGTTCAAATTGCTTTGTTCGAATCGGATACAGATGACACGAAATCGGCTTCTTAAAATCAATCTTTCCCTCTTTGTGTGCCTTCTCTATCGAACACTTCGTGATTCCTTGCTCGTCGAAATAAACAAACGCACACTCCTTCTCGTTGATTAGCGTCGTTACTTCATCGTTTTCTTGATCTACGTAAAACACACCGCTCTCCTCAATCGCCTTGATGCCTTCTTCGCGCATGTACGGTTTAATCGCTTCAATGTTCTCTTCGAGAATATCAATTTCCTCCAGCGTAACTGGCGCTCCAGAATCTCCTTCGATGCAGCAAGCTCCCTTGCAAGCGTTTAAGTCACACACAAACTTGCGGTCAAAAATTTGAGTGGAAATGATTTTGTCTTGTATTTCGATAAGCATTGGAACGCTGAATTTGATTTTTTGCAAAGGTAGGGGAAAAGTCGAAATCAGCCGTGCAAACACAAAAACTTGCAAATCCAAAAAATATCACTAAATTTGCACCACATTCACATATTAGAATTAATCGAATGAGGGGACGAAAGTCCCCTCTTTTTGTAACTCATGATTAGCAAAAAGAAAGTAAAACAACTGATAGAAGAGCGAATCGAAGAACTCGATAATGGGCTTTTTATTGTTGATTTGAGAATTTCATCAAGCAACCAAATCAACGTGGAGCTGGATAAACACGACGGGAATGTTTCCGTAGATGACTGCATCCGTGTTTCGCGAAATGTGGAGCACAACCTCGATCGTGAAGACGAAGATTTCGAATTGAATGTATCCTCCGCTGGGCTCGATAAAGGGCTTCGCGTTTTTGCGCAATACAAGAAAAACATCGGTCGCGATGTGAAAGTAAAACGCAAAGAAGGAGGGAAAATCGAAGGGACAATGATTGATGCAACAAACGAACAAATTGTTGTACAAACCACTCGAAAAGAACGAATAGAAGGAAAAAAGAAAAAGGAGACCATCGTGGAAGACCACATCATCCCGATGAGCAACATACTAGAAACAAAAATTGTGATTTCATTTAAATAATCAACTATGGACAGTTTAGAATTGATTGACTCGTTTTCGGAGTTCAAAGAACTGAAAAACATTGATAAACAAACAATGCAACACGTATTGGAGGACGTTTTCCGTGCGATGTTGAAGAAAAAGTTTAATACCGACGAGCACATCGACGTGATCGTTAACATTGATAAAGGTGACGTTCAAATTTTCTTGAATAAAGAAATCGTTGATGACGGTGAGGTAGAAGATCCAAACATCGAAATCGCATACTCTGAAGCAATCAAAATCGAACCTGACTTCGAAATTGGTGAAGAAGTAACAGAAGAATTCAAATTCCAAGACTTCGGACGCCGTAACATTTTGTCTTTGCGCCAAAACTTGATCTCTCGTATCATGGAATTGGAGAAGGATCACCTTTACAAGCTTTACAAAGAACGTATTGGAGAAATCGTTACTGGAGAAGTTTACCAAGTTTGGAAGAAAGAAATCATGGTAATCGACGACGAAGGAAACGAGTTGATCCTTCCGAAATCAGAACAAATTCCTTCAGATTACTTCAAAAAAGGAGAGTCTATTCGCGCCGTTGTAGCAAAAGTAGACATGCGTAACAGCAGTCCAGTAATTATCCTTTCAAGAACAGCTCCTGAATTCCTTGAGCGCTTGTTCGAGTTGGAAGTTCCTGAAGTATTTGACGGATTGATTACCATCAAACGTATCGTTCGTGAGCCAGGTGAGCGCGCGAAAGTAGCAGTTGAATCATACGATGATCGTGTAGATCCAGTTGGTGCTTGTGTAGGGATGAAAGGATCTCGTATTCACGGAATCGTTCGTGAGTTGAGAAACGAAAACATTGACGTAATCAACTTTACAAGCAACCCACAATTGTTCATTCAACGTGCACTTTCTCCAGCAAAAATCTCTTCTATCGAAATTGATGAAGAAGCAGGACGTGCAAAAGTGTTCTTGAAGCCAGATCAGGTTTCATTGGCAATTGGTAAAGGTGGACACAACATTAAGTTGGGTGGTCGCCTAACAGGATACGAACTTGACGTATACAGAGAAGGAGAAGTAGATATCGAAGATGTAGATTTGGAAGAATTTGCAGACGAAATCGATGGATGGATTCTCGACGAATTGAAAGCAATTGGATGCGACACTGCAAAATCAGTCCTCGATATCAGTGTTCCAGACCTCGCAAAACGAACAGATTTGGAGGAAGAAACCATCCAGGAAGTGTTTAAAATACTACAATCCGAATTTGAGTAGATTCAGGCAAATAAGTATATTTAGGCACATTTACAGAAATTAAGTAATAGAGGACGCAAAAGATTTATGGCGAAACCAATAAGATTAGGAAAAGCAGCAGGAGAGTTCAATGTAGGAATGTCTACGATTGTTGAATTCCTGGAAAGCAAAGGAGTAAGCATTGACTCGACCCCCAACACTAAGTTGACGAGTGAGCAATATGACTTGCTGCGCGCAGAATATGCCGCGGATCAAGTACTCCATGAGAAATCCAAAGCGAAATCTACTATCGTTCGTGAGAAAAGAGAAACGATCTCGCTACGCGATAAAGACAAGCCTGCAGAAAAGCCAGTAGCGGAAACTCCTAAGCCTGAGCCAACTCCAGCTCCAGCTCCAAAACCAGCACCTGTTGTAGAGGAGAAAGCACCCGAGCCGAAACCAGAGCCAACGCCTGAAGTGAAGCCCGAAGTGAAAGAAGAGCCGAAAAAAGAGGTGAAGGAAGAAAAGTCGGAAGACGACAAAGGTGTGAAAGTGTTGGGTAAAATTGACTTGGATTCAATCAACACGAAAACACGTCCAGACAAAAAAGAGGCCGAAAAACCTGCTGAAAAGAAGGAGGAACAAAAGAAGCCTGCGGCAAAGAAAGAAGAGCCGAAAAAAGAAGAGAAACCAGCAGCAAAAGCAAAAGATTCCAAGCCTGCAGAGCCAGAAATGATTCGTGCGCAACGTACGAAGTTAACTGGACCTAACGTAGTCGGTAAAATCGAATTGCCTGTTGAGCGTTCGAAATCTTCTGGAAACTCAGAACGACGTAAGCGTAAGCGCGTACGTAAGATTGATGTAAACAAACAATCAAAAGGAAACCACACAAAAGGCAAAAAGCCGAAGGTGGAAAAGCCAGAAATTACCGAAAAGGATATCCAACGAGAAATCAAGGAAACCTTAGCGCGTTTATCAAATAAGGGAGGAAAATCAAAAGCATCCAAAAACCGTCGTGCAAAACGTGACTCTGTTGCGCAGCGCCGTCAGGAAGAGGAAATGGCAGCAGAGCTTGAAGAAAAAGTATTGAAGTTGACAGAATTCGTTACCGTATCCGAATTGGCTACGATGATGAACGTAACGTCAACGGAGGTAATCTCTGCATGTATGTCTCTTGGGATTTTCGCTTCGATCAACCAGCGTCTCGATGCTGAAACAATTCAAATCGTAGCAGAAGAATTTGGCTTCGAAACTGAATTCGTTAGTGCTGAAGTACAAGAATCGATTCCAATTGTTGAAGATAAAGAAGAAGATTTACTTCCACGTGCACCAATCATTACGGTGATGGGACACGTTGACCACGGTAAGACCTCTTTACTCGATAGAATCCGAAACGCGAACGTAACTGAAGGCGAGGCCGGAGGAATCACGCAGCACATCGGAGCCTACAGTGTTAAATTGAAAGACGGTCGACAAATGACCTTCCTCGATACACCAGGTCACGAAGCCTTTACAGCGATGCGTGCTCGTGGTGCACAGGTAACAGACGTTGCGATTATCATTGTTGCGGCAGACGACGACGTAATGCCTCAAACGAAAGAGGCAATCTCTCACGCACAAGCTGCAGGAGTACCAATGATCTTTGCCATCAACAAAATTGACAAGCCTGGTGCGAACCCAGACAAAATCAAGGAGCAACTTTCAGCAATGAATATCCTTGTTGAAGATTGGGGAGGAAAGTACCAATGTCAAGAAATTTCTGCGAAGAAAAACCAAAACATCGACTTGCTACTCGATAAAGTATTGCTCGAAGCTGAGCTACTCGAATTGAAAGCAAATCCAAATAAAGATGCTGTAGGTACCGTAATCGAATCTTCTTTGGATAAAGGAAAAGGATACGTTACCAACATGTTGGTGGAAGCTGGGACAATGCGCATCGGTGACATCATTTTGGTAGGTCGCTACAGCGGTAAGGTAAGAGCGATTCACGACGATAAAGGAAAATCTATCAAAGAAGCTGGACCTTCTCAACCCGTATCTATTTTAGGGGTAAACGGAGCGCCATCAGCTGGAGATAAGTTCTATATCTTGCAAGACGAGCGTGAAGCGAGATCAATTGCTACTAAACGTGAGCAGTTGTACCGTGAGCAAGGATTGCGTACCACGAAACACATCACATTGGATGAGATCGGTCGTCGTTTGGCAATTGGAGACTTTAAGGAATTGAACTTGATCATCAAAGGTGACGTGGATGGTTCTATTGAAGCCCTTGCGGATGCACTATTGAACCTTTCTACGGAAGAGATTCAAGTAAATATTATCCACAAAGGAGTTGGAGCTATTTCGGAAGCCGATGTCAACTTGGCGTCTGCATCTGATGCGATCATTCTTGGATTCCAGGTGCGTCCTACATTGGGAGCACGTAAACTATCCGATCAAGAACAAATCGATATCCGATTGTACTCTGTCATCTACAAAGCCATTGATGAAATCAAGGCAGCGATGGAAGGAATGCTTTCGCCAGATATCGAGGAGAAAATTCTTGGTTCTGCAGAAGTTCGAGAAGTGTTCAACATTTCCAAAGTGGGTACCATTGCCGGATGTTTCGTTACGGAAGGGCTTATCAAGCGTTCTTCACGCATACGTGTGATCCGCGACGGCATTGTGATTCACACGGGAACACTCGGATCATTGAAACGATTCAAGGACGACGTGAAAGAAGTGAAAAACAACTACGAGTGTGGTTTGAACGTTGAGAAGTTCAACAATATTCAAGAAGGAGACGTAATTGAAGCCTTCGAAGAAGTAGAAGTTGCACGTACCCTCTAAACGAAAAGAACGAATTAACATCTTTTGTTACGGTTGTTTGCCAAAAAAGCGGTGCTTTCGGGCAGATTACGTAATTTTGTAACAAGCAAAAATTAGAAACTATGATTTTAGGAGTTTTTGGTCCTTGGCAAGTAATCGCGATCTTGGTCGTTGCATTGTTGCTGTTCGGTGGTAAGAAGATTCCAGAACTTATGAAAGGTCTGGGAAAGGGTGTGAAGGAGTTCAAGGACGCTTCAAAACCTGAAGATGGAGAAACTACCCCTGCAAAGTCAGAGGAAAATTAAGAGAATACGATGATTCGTACCTTTACTGAAGTCAAGAACGCACTTGCTTCGGGTGATACAGTAGTACGTATCCTTGAAGGATATTTGGCGCAAATTGAATCAACAAAAAACCTGAACGCCTTCTTAGAGGTGTTTGAGGAGTCTGCAAGAAAAAAGGCCGAAGAGGTCGATCAAAAGATAAAAGACGGAACCGCAGGAAGACTGGCTGGAATGGTCATCGGACTGAAAGATAACCTTTGTTATGAAGGGCATAAAGTTTCCGCAGCATCCAAGATTTTAGAAGGATTCGAGTCGCTCTATACAGCAACCGCTGTGCAGCGCTTACTCGATGAAGATGCCATTTTGATTGGACGACTTAACTGCGACGAGTTCGCAATGGGAAGTTCTAATGAAAATTCTGCTTTCGGCCCAGTGATTAACCCTTTGGGTGAAAATCGTGTTCCAGGTGGATCATCAGGAGGATCTGCAGCTGCAGTTGCCGCGGGTTGTTGCACAGCAGCACTCGGAAGTGATACCGGAGGCTCTATTCGTCAACCAGCGAGTTTTACTGGAACTGTTGGCTTCAAGCCGACTTACGGACGCATTAGTCGTTATGGATTAATCGCGTATGCTTCTTCCTTCGATCAAATTGGTCCGTTTACAAACGATGTTGCTGATGCTGCATTGTTGACGGAAATTATGGCTGGACCAGATGATTTCGATTCTACGGCTTCCACACAACCTGTTGATAGCTATTCTTCTTTTTCGGAAAAGAAAGCTTCAAAAGTGGCCGTAATCAAAGAAAGCTTCGAAACTGAAGGAATTGATCCTGAAGTCAAAGCGCAAACAGAAGCGATCATTGAACAGCTCAAAGCAGATGGACATGAGGTAGAATTCGTGTCATTTCCTTATTTGGAATACATGGTTCCGACCTATTACGTCTTAACAACTGCCGAAGCTTCATCCAACCTTTCTCGTTTTGATGGTGTACACTTTGGGTACCGTAGCAGCGACGCAAAAGGAGTTGAGCAAACGTATAAGAAATCACGTAGCGAAGGATTTGGTCCGGAGGTACAACGCCGAATTATGGCAGGAACTTTCGTTCTATCCAACGAATACTACGATTCTTACTATACCAAAGGACAAAAAGTACGTCGCGTGCTTCAAGATAAAACCAATGAAATTCTAAAGGATTTCGACTTTATCCTGTTGCCAACAACACCTACAACAGCTTTCGAACTGAACGCCGTTAGCGACCCTATTTCCATGTATTTGCAGGACATTTACACAGTTCACGCAAACCTTACTGGAAATCCAGCTATTTCGCTTCCGATAGGGAAACACTCAAATGGTCTTCCTTTTGGAATTCAAATTATCGGACAACATTTTGAAGAGCAACACTTGTTTAGTTTTTCAAATCAATTGATGAAAACCGAAACTACCGCATGAACAAACTAGTGATTCTTACAGCTTTCTTGATCGGAGCGATGTCTTCCATTGCTCAATACAGCGGTCGTGAACCACAAGATACGGTCGTTGGTGATCAGATGATCAACGCCATTGAGCAAAGCTTGAATCTCTATTACGCGGAAAACAGTGCGTCTTCAAATTACGACTCCATTATCGCAGCACTTAATTATGAGTCAACTGATATGCCGGAGTTTTCCGATTCAGTTTACTGCGAACGCTTGTACGTAATGAACGAAATGAGCCCGTTTCAATTGGAATGTAACGAGCAAACTCTAAAAACGATCCGATTCTTCGTTAAGAAAAGACGTGGTTTTGCGCGTGTCGTTTTAGGTCGTTCTAAACTCTACTTTGACATGTTCGAAGAAAAGTTGGCGGAACACGGACTTCCAATCGAATTGAAATACCTCGCCGTGATCGAAAGCGGATTGCGCCCTCAGGTGAAGTCAAGAGCTGGAGCACTCGGCTTGTGGCAATTCATGTACCGTACAGGAAAAATGTACGGATTGAAGGAAAACTCCTACGTGGATGAGCGCATGGATCCAGAATTGGCCACAGAAGCTGCGTGTCGCTACTTGAAGAAGTTATATGAAATCTACAACGATTGGAACCTCGCACTAGCTGCCTACAACGCTGGGCCAGGAAACGTGAACAAAGCCATTCGTCGATCAGGAAATAAATTGACGTATTGGGAAGTTCGACCCTTCTTGCCGCGCGAAACGCAAGCATATGTACCAAACTTTATCGCTGCCGCGTACTTGTTGACGTATCACGCAGAACACAACATTATTCCTGCCGAAGCAAAAGTACATTACTATCAACTCGACACTGTGTGTCTTACAAAAGGTGTTCATTTCGAGTCGATCAGTAAAGTGTTAGATTTTGAATTGGAAGAAATAGAACGATTGAACCCGATTTACAAACGCGATTATATTCCTTATTCAGAAGGACAGTATTGTGTGACGCTTCCATTACAGCAAATCGGACAGTTGGTTTCTTTGGAAGATAGTTTGTATCAAGAAGAACTTGAAACGTACATTCAACCATCCAAAGAGATTCCTTCAACGAACACGAACTCAACGAATACCAATACGCAATCCACCACAACCACCAACTCGGGAAACTACAGCTACCACAAAGTGCGCAGCGGTGAAACACTTGGCGTTATTGCTTCGCGTTACGGAATGTCCGTGAGCCAGCTTCAACGGATAAACGGATTGAACTCTACACGTATTTATGTCGGGCAGCGCTTGAAAGTAAAAGCAGGTTCTGGCACTCAAACAACCACGAATACAACACCTGCAGCAACCAAACGTTATTACACCGTTCGATCTGGTGACACCTTTGGTGGCATTGCTCAACGTCATCGACTTTCGCAGTCTCAGTTAAAGCGTTTGAACCCAAGAATCAACATCAATAGACTGAGCATCGGACAAAAAATCAGAATCCGATAAAGACGACGAAAGTTTTGCCCGATTTTTGCAGTGTTAACGAAAAAACAAAAGAATGATTCGACGTACTTTAACACTTCTTACGGCAATTGTTGCCCTTGTATCTTTCACTCAATGTGAATCCATCCGTCCTTCGAGCGCCAGTACAGGCCTACACGTAACAGGAAATGTTGGTGAAATCATGGTCGTGTGCGAACAAGGTATTTGGGATTCTGAAATCAAGCACTATCTCGACTCGGGGCTCACGCAGTTCATTATGCCATACATGCCCGATGTAGCCACGTTCGAGCTCGTACACCGCAAACCAAACCGTTTTGAGGGAAGTTTTAAACGCTATCGCAATACTCTCTTTGTTACGATTGATCCAACATACAAAGGAGATAAAGGAAAAATAGAGCTACGCAAGAACGTTTGGGCGCACAGCCAAATGGTGATTGACATCATTGCAAAAGATTATCCGCAAATGCTCGAAACCGTTAAGCACGGCATTGGACAAGTACATGATAAATTTGATAAAGCCGAGTGGAAGCGCATCATGGAGCGTTATCAAGAACAACCCGATTTGGTAATTGGCTCTCGCCTGGAAGAAAACTTTGGAATCAATATGGCCTTGCCAAATGGTTCTAAACTCGTAACAAATCGACCGAATTTCTACCGTATTGAGTTTCCTAAAACTTTCCGTCCAATCGACTTTGGTGATTCAGGACAAGATGCAGGAGGTATTCACTCTGGACTTCTCGTGTACCAATACGACTTCATCGATAGCAATCAATTGTCGCTCGAGCGCCTGCTCGCTGCTCGAGACACCATGTTGAAGCACAACGTTCCTTCTGAAATTGAAGGAATGTACATGGGAACGCAATACGTTAGCTACGTGTATCCCGAAGGAAACAACATTTCTACCGCCGACGGTAAAGTAAAAGGATACGAAATGCGCGGCATGTACGTATTTCTCGGAAACGGTAAAGCAGGAACTGGAGGAGCATTCTGGGCTTTCCACTTCGTGAATCCAGAAACAAAGAAACTCGTGTGTGTAAGCGGCTACGTGGATGCCCCTCCAACAACCAGTTGGACACAACCTCTGCGTGAAATTCAAGCTGTGCTGAGGAGCATTGTAATCGTCTAATGAAAATAACTGCCACCATTATTACCTTCAATGAGGAACGGAACATCGAACGGTGTATTCGCTCTGTAGATGGTGTGGCAGATGAAATCATTGTACTCGATAGTCTTTCAACTGATAAAACACAGGAAATTTGTGAACGCCTTGGCGTACGTTTCGTGTCTCGCGCTTGGGAAGGTTATTCAGCATCGAAAAACTATTTGAACTCTTTGGTTGAAACAGACTATATTCTCTCGCTAGACGCAGATGAAGCGCTGGATGAGCAACTGAAATCCGAAATCATTCAACTAAAATCGAAACCCAATCCGCAAATTTATTCTGTCAATCGATTGACGAACTATTGCGGAAAATGGATCAAACATTCTGGATGGTACCCCGATGTGAAACCACGTCTTTTTCCGAAGGAAGGAAGCTATTGGAATGGTGCCATTGTCCACGAAGAATTGATTTTTCCCGAAGGATTGGAGATCATACAACTCGATGGTCACCTCGAACATTATTCGTATTATTCGTTCGAAGAACATCGAGAGCGCGCCGACAAATACTCGCGATTAACGGCTCAAAAAATGCACGAAGCGGGTAAAAAAGCCTCTGTCTTAAAGCCTTACTTGAGTGCCTTGGGAAGATTTGTTTCCATGTACCTCATCAAAGCGGGTTTTTTAGATGGAAAAATGGGGTTCAAAATTGCTCAAATTAGTGCTCAATCGAATGTTTTTAAATACAAAGAACTAAGAAGATTGAATCGTGAAAAGCATTAATCTCGACAATAAACGCATCATTATTAGCAGAACAGATAGCATCGGCGATGTCCTGCTCACCTTGCCTATCTGCGCTTGGATTAAATCCACTTACCCTTCCTCCACTCTCCTATTTCTAGGAAAGGGATACACAAAATCCGTTGTCGAATGCTATGATCTCGTAGATGAATTCATCGATTGGAAAGATTTTGAAAATCAACCAAAGGTTGAGCAAACAGCTGCATTTCGTGCATTACATGCTAATGCAATTATTCATGTTTTCCCCAATAGAGCCATCGCTTCGCTAGCGAAAAAAGTGAAAATTCCCGTTCGTGTTGGTACTTCTCATCGAAGCTATCACCTGCTTACGTGTAGTCACCGTTTGAATTTTACGCGAAAACGATCAGATCTTCACGAGTCTCAATTGAACCATGAATTATTGCGACCATTTGGCTTAACGACCCTTCCAACGCTTGAGGAAATTGTGAATGCTACCTCGCATTTTCACGCTCCTCAACTTGCATTACCTGACTTCGTTTCTGATGCGCTTTCAACTGGAAGAAAAACCATCATTCTACACCCGAAGTCTCAAGGAAGTGCGCGCGAATGGCCAATGGACAAATACATTGAGCTTTCTGCACAATTAGCAGAGCGCAATTACACCGTTTTCTTTACGGGTACAGAAACAGAAGGACTTGAATTTCGCGAACGCATTCCGAAACACGATCAAATTATCGATACCACTGGTAAGTTAAGTTTGGACGAACTCGTTGTGTTTATCTCGAAGGTAGATGCCTTACTTGCCTGCTCAACAGGTCCGCTACACATCGCTGGATATTTAGGTATTCAAACCATTGGTTTCTATGTTCCAAAGCGCCCGATTCATCCTGGTCGATGGAAAGCGCTTGGCCCGAATGTTTCAATTCTCGTGAACGATCCAGACTGTGCTAAGTGCACGAAAACCGATGATTGCAATTGCATCGCAGATATATCAGTTGAACGCGTTTTGGAGTTGCTTTCATAATTTGTATTAAATTTACTTTATGCCAATTAATGAGATAGAAATCGAGAATTTTAAGTCCATCAAAAAACTAAGACTTGAAATAGCTCCCATTAACATTCTTGTTGGTCCGAACGGAGTGGGTAAAAGTAACTTAATCGGCTTTTTTTCATTGCTTAAAAACATGTTTGCCCAAAGTTTGCAAACATATATCGCTACTCAAGGAAAGGCAAACGGATTCTTACACTTTGGGAAAGCTCACTCCGCATTCCTTTCAGGTACTATAAACTTCAATAATGATCGGGGCTACACTACGAACTCGTACTCCTTCCGACTAATTCCAGATGATTCCAACTCTCTAATTCTTGAAGAAGAAAGTAGTGGTTACAATGCAAGAGACGGTTGGAATTACAAGAGGGAATATACACGGAACGAAAGTTTTCATGCTGTCAGTAGTTCATTTCGAAATGACTATTTACGTGACTATTTTAATGAGTTCAACACCTTTCATTTTCATGACACTAGTAGATCGTCAAAACTCAAACAGTCAAATAACTTAAAGGACAATAGAGTTTTAAAAAGTGATGGTAGTAATCTTGCCGCCTTCCTGTACATGTTGTCAATTAAACACAAGACCCACTTCAAATTGATTGAAAAGACTATTGGCTCTATTGCCCCCTATTTTTCAAAATTTGACTTACAGCCTGATCTATTAGACGAAAACATGATTGAGCTCGTGTGGAAAGAAGTGGGAAGTGAACAATACTTCAATGCCTATAATTTTTCGGATGGAACTCTTCGATTTATTGCCTTAGCTACACTCCTATTACAACCCAACCCACCAAAAACCATTATTATCGATGAGCCTGAACTAGGGCTTCATCCCTTCGCAATAAAAAAACTGGCCGCATTAATTACAAACGTGTCGGCCAATAGTCAGGTTATTGTTTCAACTCAGTCAGTAACGTTCTTAAATGAATTTACTCCTAAAGATATCATCGTAGTTGACCGTGAAAATATTGAGGGTATGATGATCTCAAAATTCAAGAGGTTTAAGGAAGAAGAGCTTGACCAATGGCTTGAGGGCTATTCAATGGGAGAAATCTGGGAGAAGAATTTAATTGGAGGAAAGCCATGAACCGTATTATTGTTGTTGTAGAAGGACAATCAGAAGAAGAGTTTATTAAAAGCGTTGTCGCACCTTACCTGCTTAAGTATTCTATTTACATTACCCCAATTGTTGTTAGAACAAGTAAAAACTTTAAGGGAGGAATTGTATCATACGCAAAATTTAAATACCACGTTGAACTCATTTTAAAGCAAGACAAAACCGCTCTTGTAACTTCTATGATTGATTATTTCCGCTTACCCAACGACTTTCCACATTATAACGATCTAGGAATGATCGAGAATCCTTTTAAAAAAGTTGAACACCTAGAAAACGGATTATCTAAAAGCATTGGAAACGATCGCTTCATTCCCTATATCCAACTACATGAGTTTGAAGCTCTGTTATTCTCAGATCGAAAAGGGTTTCAAGAATATATAAGCACATCCGAAGATAATTTTCATCAAATGATGAAAGAAATAGACGCGATTTTGGAGGAGTTTGATCTACCTGAATTGATCAATACACGGCCAGAATTAGCTCCTTCAAAAAGAATTCTAAAGATTTTTCCAAAATACAATAAGGTCGTATTTGGTTCCTTAATCGCTGAAGAAATTGGCATCGAAAAAATTCTATCTAAATGCAGCCGCTTTGGTTTCTGGGTTCAAACACTTATTAATCGATTTCAGTAACTTTAGATATCAAACTCATCCTCCATATTGTTTACACCAATATTATTGTGGCCATTTCCGCAGGACTTCTCACAGCGGGATATTCCTATATGAATGGCATTGAACATTGGTATTTCTATGGTTTGTTCGCCTTATTCGCCACTTTTTCGGTGTATAACGGTCAGCGACTGATCAAATCTGCACACCCTACCCAAACACCTTGGTTGATCTGGGTGCAACGCAATGAAAAAAGCTTGTACCTCATCACCTTTGCTTCCGGGTTACTCACACTTTCTTGCCTGCTTTTGATTGGAAAACTATCTCTTGGATCTATTTTGCTTCTGATTGTTTCTGGCGTTGTTAGCCTGCTCTACGTGATTCCTGTTAAAGGGATTGTAATGCGAGAAATTCCTTACATGAAGGTGTATTTAATTGCCTTTACCTGGGCTGCGGTGCTCATTTTATTTCCGATGATCAACGAGGAGAAGTTTGAATGGAAGGTAATGATTCAAGCGCTGGCGTATGTCTTTTTCATTATTTCTGCAACCATCCCATTTGACGTCCGTGATTTAAAATTCGATCGAGATACACACAAAACCATTCCCCAAGTTGTTGGTATTGGTTGGTCGAAAGTGATCTCCAGCATCCTTTTGATCCTTTTTCTGATCGGAAGCTTTTGGGTACATCCAGAATTGGTACAAAACTTCGCCTTTCATGGCGCCATAGTCGTTCAGTTTCTTTTGATTCTCTTCATGAATGAAAAACGAGGTGATCTTTACTGCGCTGGTGCTATCGATGGTGCTATTGGATTGATTGGGTTGAGTTATTTCATCTCGCTCTAACTATATTTCCAAGTACCAGTTTAACGCCAACCAAAATCGATGATTAATCGCTTCCGTCATTACTGAGTTTAAGCGATAATCTATACCAAATTCAACTTTATTTTGCGTGGTGATGGTATAACCCAACATGGGTATAAGACGAATTTCCAAGTTGTAATTCGCATTTTGCCAATTGTTGACATACTCATTATTCACCTTCGCGTACCATTCCTTTTGCTCCAGCGATTGGCCATTTAATGGCGTTTGAGATGAAATTCGATACCGCAAGCGAAAATCGGGAGCTTCGTTCGCAAAGAAAGTTTGATCGGTAAGCACTCGGTGCGACAAACGCGTCCAATTGTATTGTTTTGTATAGTTGTATTGCTGATTGACGCGGTGTACGATTTCTCCTTCTCGAATGCGAAAGAGATAGCCGACTCCTACTCGTCCGTAAAAACCGACTTTTTTTGCTCCAGTAAACGTGAAGTCGGATAATTGATAGTTGAACTCGCGCAGACTCTCCCCCGAAAAATATCCCCTTTGGTAAATTTGGCGTGTCTCAACTTTCAAATTCACTGACCAATCATTCTTCAGTTTTGAGTTCATATTTACCGAAGGTAATGTCCCCAATTGGTATGCTTCTTGTGCCACAATTGGAGCCGATATCCAGCAGAGGCAGACTAGCATAAACGTATGTTTTAAGCTAGTATTCAAGGTTACTGGAAGTTTGAATGATGATTTCAGAGCGTCTTTCGAGTGTGCCATCTTCACTAAACAAGTACTCGAACGATGACAGCTCTTTGTCTTTTCTAATGCGCACAACCAGTTCGTATCGAGTCACGCAATATACCTCACACTTCCCTGATACTGAAACCTCCTTCAGCACCTGCTCCTCACCTGTATATTGAATTTGAATTTTGTCAATTTTGTGACGGTCTCCCTCTGCGCTCAAGCGCTCACAAATAGAGCGATAAGTTTCTTGCGGAATTTCACTCTGATCAATTTCTATTTCTACATCCTCTAAAGTTCCCAGTGTATCGAATTCAACACTGTATCGTTTGCCATTTCGTTTGTATTTCGCCTCGATGCTATATCGTTCCAAACCTTCCTCCAAATACCACTTTATCGATTGCCCATCTTTGAAAATTGATTCAAACGCAACCGCAAAATCAGGTAACTCTGACTTTGTCAATCGGCTTTCTCGTTCAAACTTCTTTTGACTCAAAGCATTACATGAAAACAACAGCACCACCACCAGAAGGTTGATCGACCTTTTACTCATCATCCTCTTTCCATTCGAATTTCGACTCTAAATTAGGTATAATTCACCCGAACGGAAACGACTGAACGATATCATTTACCTCCTGCGCCCATGTATAATCCTTCTCTGTTAAAGCTCCAGCATCGTGCGATGTGATCGACATCCGTAACTTTCTAAACTCTGTAATCTCCATATCGGCGTGATGTTCCACTTCATCCGAATACTTCGCTACGCGCAAAACAAATTCTGCCAACTCCGTTTGGTCACGAAAGGCTAAATCGCGTACTAAGGCGTTGTCTACTTTTTCCCAATTCTTTACTTCCATCTTTCCTTCAATGTTAATACTGCATCGTACAGTTGTTGCATGTCCTCAACGACAAAATACTTTGGTTGAATCTTATCTGTTTCGAAAAAGGTATGTAAAATTTCATCCAAGTCAAACGGAAGACGCACCGTACTTTCTTCCAAAGCGTAAATCGACTCTCCAAACGACGAAGCAATTCCCGCTCCCAATACCTTGGGGCCATTTTGCTGAATTAACCCAAATTCAATCGTAAACCAGTACAGTCGCTGCAGTTGAATGACTCGCTCCTCGTTTCCTTTATTTTTCAGTCCAAGCTTACCAAACTCGTGAATGAACTTGGAAAAAACAGGGTTTGACAGCAATGGAATGTGCCCAAAAACGTCGTGAAACATGTCAGGTTCTTCCAAATAATCCAATTGTTCTAACGAACGCAACCACGTTGACGAGCAGAACTGCTTGTTGGCGAGTAATTCAAAGAATTCATCCACTGGAATGAGCCCTGGAACACAATAAATGGTCCACCCAGTGCGCGATTGAAACCAATCGTTTAACTGTGAAAATTCGGCAATTCTATCCGCATAAAGCACAGATTTCATGTCGCTTAGTGCATTCAAATATTCCGAGCAGGCCTTATCTTCGAGGTTTACCTCTTGTCTACTAAAAAGTGCCTTCCACACCGCAAAATCTTCGGCGGTGTACGCATCAAATTCTTGTTTCATCTTGTTCCATTTAGTGCATAAAAAAGCCCGGTTCATTTGAACCAGGCCGATATATTCTTTTCATCATACTATACCACGGTTCATTTCCTGTTGGGGAAATACGCGTAAGTATAATATGTGTTCGTGCTCATCATTTCGGCAAATATAAAGATTCTTGGGATAGATCAAAGAGAATGCCGAAAATGTGAATGCACATAAAATTTTCCAAGAAAATCATAGAATCGAACTCTGGTTTGTATCTTCGTACTATGATCTTAGTCAGTGGCTTCGTGCATAAGCGTTTTAGGATCGTTGGTGATATCTACATCGACGTGGATGAAATTCTTTTTGCCGTATTGATCATTGTTGGGACGTGGCTCCTCGTGAAAGCGATGCGCAGATTAATCACCAAGCCTAATATCATCGCCAACAAGATTGATCAAAAGCGTCGTATGACGGTGTTTTTGCTCACGAAATACTTCGTTTGGTTCATCAGTATACTTGCCAGTTTGTCGGTTCTTGGAATCGATTTAACAACACTTGTTCTTGGTTCAACCGCACTATTGGTTGGTTTGGGACTTGGGCTTCAGCACATTTTTACCGATCTGGTGTCTGGGATTTTTCTCCTTTCTGAAGGGAGTATCAAAATTGGCGATGTAATTGAAGTTGATGGAAGTATTGGAAAAGTAATGGATGTCAACTTACGTAGTTGTGAACTCAAAACACGCGACGACGTATTCATCATTATTCCCAACTCGAAATTCTTGGCAGATCGTGTTGTCAATTGGACGCACTCCGTAGAAAAAGTCCGCTTTACGATTAACGTTGGCGTCGCTTACGGATCAGATATTGACACGGTTACCGAATGTTTGATTGCCTCAACGAGATCGAACAAAGACGTTGCAGATTCGCCCAAACCGATTGTCCAGTTTGCCAATTTTGGTGATTCCTCACTGGAGTTCAAACTCTTCTTCTGGTCGAAAGAGGCTTTCTTTATCGAAAATGTGAAGTCAGATATCCGTCGCGAAATCTACAAGCAACTGAAAGAACATGGACTTGAAATTCCATTCCCACAGCGTGATATCCATATCAAAGGGATGAGCAAGGAAGAATTGCTAAATCAGATGGATTTGAAGAATAAGATGAAGAGTTGAAAACTTTCTTCATTGGGCTTAAAAAGAAACGGAAAGCCCTCCTTCAATAACAACACCTTTCATTTCTATAACATTTGAGGTAATAGGTTGTTCGTTGTGACTGATTGTAAGATTATTCGAAAAAATCGATTCCTCTTCTCTAATATTTTCTCCGTAGAAATTTTCCCCTCTAAACTCCAATCGGTTCGTATAAATCTTTAAGGGAAATTGATAGCCTCCTCTAAAAAAAACACTCGTTTTAGAACTTGATTTAAACGGTATGGCTAGCTCTATTTCAGGCCGAGCAATAATGTGACTTCTCACAAAATTTATCTCCACAGACGGACTATAAAAACGAATATTATTCACTTCAATAAAGTCTTCATTCTGATAGATGTCTCCTAATCCAATGGACGCTTTTCCGTAAGAACATACTCCTAAGAACTTAATCGTTGCTACCTGCCCCAAATTAACAGCGTGACCAATTCCCAACTCACCACAATACGTGAAGACTTCCCCGAAGCTAATGTCACCCCTAAGCGAACAAAAAAGCCACTTGTCTGTCCACCTTGAATATCAAGACCTGCACCAAAATTAATTTGTCGTGAGCTACTTTTTATAGTCGTTTCTGAAAAAAAGGTGTACTCAGATGGTGATTCATCCGTATAACTTGTCTCAATAATTCCATCCTTTGTTAGAATCGGGGTCACCCCTCCTGAAATATAAAATAAACCTCTTGAGGCATGGCCAATAGAATGATAGTGCCACGGATTCGTACAGTTCAAGTAAGTGCACAACTGAGCCTCTGTGTCGATTGAATTCGTCAAAGTCAACAATAATAAAACCGTCTTCATTCTTTAATTTTTAATGGCCTTTCATTCTTTAAAAGTCTTGGGCTAATGCTTTTTTTTGAAAAAACTTCTCCGCTTCGCGTGATTAAAAGAATGTCACCTTCTGTTTCTACAAGGCGGTATCCTGAACGGCAATCTCGAAATCTTTTACGAAGCGCTTGAATTCCTTTCAATGCCCCATTTTTCTTAGTAACTCGGTAAACATGATTGGAACAAGATTCAGAAAAAAGGCACCCTTTTCCTTTTAGCTTGTGAGGAATCAATTTTTGATACATCCAAATAAACAGAAGGAGTATTCCCCGCATTACTTTTTCTTAAATACCACCATCCCAATGTGAACAGTTGTTGCTGGCCGAGCACCTATACCAAAGCACCCTGATGATCCTGGCTGCATTTTATCAGAATATTGATGACCTGCATATTCATATCCATCAACAGCCTCTCTGTCAATAATTGATTTTAGCTCAGTTTTTGCATTTGCGCATGGAGGAAAGTCTACTATCTTATACTTCATAACTCACTGTTTTACAAAGCCAAAAAAACTATATTGCTAAATGGCTGAAGGTTAGATTTTGTATATTGACAAATATAATTCGATGGATAACCCCAAGTCAACAGGGGTTATCCCCTGATTTTAACTACTATGCTGTTACACATCCAATTTTTTCTGTTTTTTATTCTTTTTTTTATTCCAATTGTAAGTTCACAGGAACAGATAAAACAAAAAATGCCACAATCACATCGATACATTGAACAGTCGAATGAGTACATGGATTTACACAAATGGGATTCCGCGAAAAGCACGATTAACGATATTGTGCAGATCTCCGAGAAAACCCCAACCTATTACAATCTAGGGGTAGCTGAGCTTCAACAGGGAATCTATTCGAAAAAAACTAAATCTTATGATGAATCCGTTAGACACCTCAACAAGGCTTTAAACAACTTTCAGAAGATAAAGAATGATACATTGACGAGTATTTCTTTAAATCATCTTGGTGAGGTTTATCGAATCTTAAATTTAAAGGAACTCTCTTTGAAAAGTTATAGAAGCTCCTTGTTCCATATACTCCGAACGGACAACTATCGCCAGCAATCATTTACTCTAAATAATCTGGCTAATTTCTTTAAAAAACAGCAATCACTCGATTCCGCTAAGTATTACTATAACGAATCTATCAAGCTTAAAAACAAGCACAACATTTCAGGAAAAGGAAAAACCTTGAACAACCTCGCTGGCGTTCACTATTTATCAGGCGAATATTTTACCGCTAGAGAGTTATACCTGAGCGCTATTCATGAAGCTCTGAAAGAAAACGATTCTTCCTTTCTCGCTTATCCACTCTTGGAGTTAGCCGTTATTGACATCGAAAACAAAAAATTTGATCGTGCAAAAACTCATCTTGACAAAGTTTCTAGCCTCGAGCTAGATGCTAAGTCTGAACTACGGTTTTATGAAGTAATGACGTACTATTTCGAGGAAAATAAAGCCTATCAAGAGGCATTGGAGTGGAAAGGAAAGTACATCAACTTTTACAAAAAGTACATCAACGAGGTACAAACAAAAAACATCCAAGATTTAAGTCTCCTCTATGATTCTGAACGAAAGGACTTAGAAATTGATAAACAGAAACTCAAAATAGACGTACAAAATGAGCGAATTCGTTTAAAAAATGGTCAATTACTTTTCCTCGGCACTGGGGTTCTTGTAATAATCGTTGTAACATACATCTCAATACAAGCAATTCGACGTCGAAACAAAATAGAAACATTACAAGCACGGTTTGAAGGTGAAAAGTCGATAAAAACGAGCATTGGAAAAAACCTGCATGACTTTATTGCTCCTGAGCTTCACGCCGCAAGAATGAAACTGGAACTTTTTCAGCTCAAGGAACCGATCATGGACATGTCTCCAATAATTGAACAGCTTCAAGAAAGCACCGAAAATATTCGAAGTTTAAGTCATCAACTTTCCCCTATTATTTACCGTTTGGAACACACAAAGTTCAGTACAATTGTTCAAAATGCACTCATTGAATTTGAGCGATATGCTCAAATTGATATTGAAATGAGGACTCCTTTTCCGGAACAATTAGATGCGTTAAGCCAAGAAGATCAGGAGAATATCTACGGAATTATACTCGAGGGACTCAACAATGTTCGGCGGCACTCAAAAGCCAGTAAGCTCATTTTCTACATTACTCAAAAAGGTAATGAAACAGTCATCACTTTGTTGGACGATGGTGTTGGAATCAAAGAAGGAAAAGCTGCTGGTATCGGTATTCAGAATATGAAAAGCCGAGCCGATTTGCTCAAGGGAACTTTAACAATAGAAAAGTTGAAGATCGGGAGTAAATTAGAGTTGGTCATCAAGCGAAATCATTAACTAAAATAGACACTGGTATTATGGATGAGAAAACTATTTTAATCGCAGACGATAGTCGTGCATTAACTGAAAGCTTAAAACTCGCCGTTAACTATCAATATCCAAATATCTCAGTTCAAGTTGCTAGTACAAAAGAAGAAGTGGAAGCAAGCATGAATGAAAGTGAAAGTATTGACCTTGTTCTTTTGGACATCCAGTTCTTATCTAATGAATATGATGGAATTGAAATTGCCCGATGGCTCAAAAAAAACTTCTCGGAAACTAAAATTTTAATGATGAGTCAATATGTAAAATCCGAATATAAAACGCTTCTCATCAACGATGTTGGGGTTAACGGTTATCTGGATAAACAAAGTAGTTTGGAGTTATTTCTTGATTCTATAAAGCGTGTACTCTCAGGTGAAACGGTTATAGATCGGCATGTGGTAAACGCAACTCAGGGTGCTAAAAAGTTCAAAATTTCTAGACGGGAAAAAGATGTTTTGGAACTATTAGAGGTCGGAGAGTCACAAAAAACTATTGCCAATAAGCTGTTTATTTCCCCTCGAACTGTAGAAGGCCATGTAAGAAATCTTCGTGATCGATTTGAGTTAAGAACGACGGCAGAGTTACTAGTATTCTATACAAAATATAAAACATCCTTTCGCGAAGATGGACGCGGATCGGAAGCTCCCTTTCTAAGTTAAGCCGACCCAAGTAAATGAGCCGGCTTCAGAACATATCATACTATCCTAAATCAACAGTATCTGTGCTGTCCGTAGGTGGATTTTCATATTCATCCACACTTGGAGGAGGATCGAGCTTGTCATCCTTTTCCACAAAGGAATCTACAAAAGCTTCTTGTTTCGGTTCGAATACCTCCTTTTCACAAGAAAACACACCAATAGTCATCCCAATAATTACAGCTGGAATACCCAACTTCGTTACTAAATTCATTGTATTAAATTTTAAGTTGTGTCAAATGCGCGCTTTGCACATTAGGAAGGGTGAGTTGCCTTCACAACCGGGAAGTAGGGTGAGTTCTCTTTGTTCTTCTTCCCTTCCCAATCGGAAGTTTCACGCAGAGAGCTCAGCTCCTTTTGTATGCTCTTGGTGTACATCCTCAAGCATGCTAGAATTAACTCTGAAGCAAAGGAAAAGCGAATACAATAAAATCAGAAAGAAATATGTGGACGTATGTGTCCATTTTGTGGACAATATTGCCTACACCTTGTCCTTTCCTTTAACGGCAAGGAATACAACACATTCAAAGAATGGGATAACTAGAAGAAAGTGAAGATGAATGAAAAGAAAAATAGTATTGAAGACCTGATCAAATCCATTTTCTACGAAGCTGGAAAACGAATAGGTAAACCCAACAACAAAAAAGCTATGTCGGATTACCTCAGCAATTGGTTTGAGGTGACGAAAAATGGGCCCATTGGCTACAAAACACTCATTCGACAGTATGACCGTTATGTTCTGAAGTTAGAGCGAGCTGAGCAAAATGCACCACCAACCACAGATCATCTCAACGCTTATGCACGGTTTTTAGATTTCGACAATTACAACGATTACATCGTCAAAACCAACGAACAGGAAGCAACAGGGAGAGCTTCATCAGAGCCTGGAGGAGCTTCGGTGGCAGCCATTGAAACTGCTATCAAGGAACAATTAAACATTGGAACCCAAAATAATATTGAGCACCAAAACAATATTGAAAATCAATTTATTGGCCGTCAGGAGAATATTAAAAACCAAACAAATATAAAGGAACAGATTAATGTTCATGAAGAGAGTAAAGAATCCCAAAAACGAAACCGTATAATACTATTCATCGTTATCTTCATTGCTATTGTTACATCCATTACCTTATGGTACATCAATACAAAAGAGGATAAAAAACTATGCTTGTTTTGGAAAGGAAATCATTTTGAAAGCATCGTCTGTGAAAACGCTTCTGAGGATGAAAAGGATCTTATGATATCACCTAATGAATGGAAGGAAACATACAAGTCCTTCCGAAAAATTCAACCCTCCTCCTCTACACATTTTTTTGACTCTGACGGAAATGCTAAAGTGTGGTATCAGTATAAAGACGGAAACTATGATTTCTTCAATCAGTCGGGCTTACATCCTGTAACTGGTCAAAAGTTATTGCCTGTAACCCCATCCGTTGTAGATAGTTACTTTAATTTATTACAAATTGAAGAACCTGATACTTCTTCAATGTTGGAAAAATCATCAAATGTTTCTGAACTTCCTACATCAACCGATGACGTCGATATTTCGACAGAAATGCTTGAAGAGAAAAAAGGAAAGTACTGTTTCAAGAATGAATCAAATGAAACATTGGAAACATACATTCAAGGACCAGAACAAATCAGTGAAAAAATAATTCTCCAACCCAAAGAGCAAGTCTGTATGTTTCTTCCTGTAAACAAATATCACTTTTCTACTTATGTTAATGGCAGAGTAGACACTCCAATAAAAAAGGGGGATATTACAGTCAGTGAAAATAAAGAGGGATATATTACTCTGAATATTCCCGAAAACAATACCGAAACAAAACAACCTGAACGTTCACCAATAACAACCAATGAAGACTCAAAGCCCTCAAAAGACTGTTCCAAAGGAGATTTTTGCATTAAAAACACGACTAATGACGTTCTTAATGTCCGAATAGGCAATAAAGTAGATGGGCCACTAGGATCGAACTTCTATTTTCATTTAACAGTACAAGCACAAAGCACAGAATGCTTTTACGACATTCCAGCTGTGGTCTACAACTTACAATATCATTTCAATGAGTTGAGTCTGGGAAATCAATATAAATACACAAATATTAAGGTTGCTGGCTGCGAAACTGGGGAAAAGGTATTTTAATAAAAAAGAGGTCATTTTCATAACCTCTCAGTGTAACTTTTCGAGACAAAACGGATCTAAATCTACATAACAATGTAATCAATTCAAGTTGCCAACCAGTATCGTATTTAACAGAATGAGCGTTTCTGTATGCACTTTGTTCTGATTCAGCACCACACGAGTGAAGTATCATAAATGATTGAAGCAGCAATGATTAATACGGATATACTTTTCATTGTTTGACTGAAATCGTAAAGTCCTATTTTTACTCCTTCCCAGCACGCATATACTCGTACGTACCAATGAGAAGAAATGTAATTCCCGTGGCCATTATTAAAAATGTGATTAAAGTGACCCAATTAGTTACTTCGTCCATCATGGGGTGACGATGTTCTTCAAGGCTCGCTATCAATTGAAATATCGGTGATTCCGACAGCACGATCAACGCCGCACCCAATACTGCTAAAAATAATCCCCTTCTGTTGTTCATAGTGTTTGGTTTTTGGTTTAGTCAAAACTATTCTTCACCAACCTTCCAATCAATACGGGAAATCCCCTTTTTTACGCAAAAAGCTTTCAATCAGGGGATTATCCGCATTGACTTTTCATACGTTTAGAGTGCACCTTTGTTTTATCATAAATAATTCAACTATGAAATACATAACCTTATTACTATTCAGCACACTAACAATCTTGTTAGCTTCCTGTTTTCCTTCAAGCTTAATAACGACCCCTGAGCCGGTGATCGCTAAAATCATCGAATACGATTTTGTACCACCTTCGAAAGCAGAGGAAAAAACAGACCTCTCTCTCATTATTCTTAATCCAGAGTATGCAAAAGGGTTCGAGTACGAGAAGCAATCTATGTTTGTAAACTTCATTGATAATATGGGGGTCGACTTTGAAGAAATGCTTATAGCAAAAGGTTACTCATTAAGAGGACCCTTCGACACCTATGACGAAATAGTCTATGCAGATAAATCGGAAACGGACCTAATGCTGAAAATTGAAATTGACTTTTCTTATGAGTGGGCATACGACGCGATTAAAGATAAACCGCTCTACGGGTATAAGGGCTCACTATCTGGGTATAGCTTTCAACGTGATGGAAACCTAAGTATTGGTGGTAAAATCAACTTAACAATCAAAGAATCTCTCACACAAGAAAAGCTGTGGGTTAAATCGATTAAACTTGATAAGAAAAACGTTGGAATTCATACGGCACGTTACCGCGTTCAAAATAAACAAGAAGGAATGAATGCCATTGCAAGTGACCCACAGTACGTAACAGTGATGTATGAGGCACTTGACAGTTATTATCAAAAGGCTCTTAAAACAGCATGGAATCATCTTGAGCCAGCAGAGTTGGAGCCTTTAAAAACACAAGTAAAAGATCTACGTTCTAAAAAAGGGTACTAACATGAAACATCTATTCAACCTCTCTTGCTTTCTTGTCCTGAGTCTGACAGCATTCTCGCAAAATTCCAGAACCTTCTACCGAAACAACGTCCAACTAAATACGGGATACACATTATATGATGGTTACAAAAATCTATCAATAAACCAAAAAGGTATGAATCGGTTCACCTGCCTTCTATCGTATGACGGTTTTCTAACTGAAAGCTTTAGTATTGGTGCTTTTGGTGGTTTTACAACATCCTTTATTAAAGAAAACAATGTGTATTATTCCAACTATTGGACGACAAATGAAGGAGATTACTACACGAAAAAAATTAAAGAGCGTCGATATTTTATTGGAGTTAAAGCTACAACGTATTTTATCAACACTACAAATTTACAAGCCTATTTTGGTGTAGGGCTAGCTGTAGGAAGGAAAAGAGAATACGTGCGATACGGAAAGGAAATTTATACTGTCGACAATCGTAGCTTGGTTATTATGTATGACCTACATCTTGGTGTAAACTACTATTTTAGTGAACATTTTGGGGTTACGGGATCCTTAGGTTATCCTCTTTCTTTATTCAAGGTGGGAGTAACATACCGTTATTAAATCAAACACCTACAACACTCTCACCAACACCTTCTCCACCTTTCCTTCAGAAATTAAACTCAACGCATAAACACCGGGTGCCACGTTCAAGGAAATAACCATTTCATTTTGAACAAACGTGGGAGCTATGCTCTTCACAACCTTTCCTGAGATATGCGTCAATTGGATGGTCTTGATCTGTTCGGCATTTTCCGAAACAACTGTAAACGCCCCTCTGTTCGGATTTGGATAAATCAAACTTGTTAGCTCCTCATTTCCTTCAGCAATACCCGAAGTTCCCGATAGTGTTTGGAACGCATTGATTCGTCCCGCTCCCATCATTCCGATGTACGAGGGGTTTAATGCATCAATATTGTCACAGCCGTTTTGCAAAGCCGTCTTCACTTCAGCAGGAGTAAACGCTGGATTTTGCTCCAACACGAGGGCACACAACCCTGCTACTAGTGGACATGCCATCGATGTTCCGCTCAAGCTTCCATACTCCGAACCGTTTCCAGAAAGTGTACTGAAAATTCCCGTTCCAGGTGCCATCACATCAATGGTTGTCCCGTAGTTGGAAAAGCTGGATTTTCCGTCTGCGATATCAGTTGCTCCTACGGAAATTACGGCTGCGTACGCCGCAGGGTAAAATGGTGTCGTTACATTATCATTTCCTGCAGCCGCCACCAACACAATTCCGAGTGAACTCGCTGCAGACATAATGCTTTCTCCTGTAGAAGAAAATCCACCGCCCCATGACATACTAATCACGTCAGCATTCGCGCGGATTGCATAATACACACCATCGTATGCGTTCGGTAGCTCATTCCCTTGCGATGCACTGTTGTCGGGTGTACATTTAACGGGAATAATACTCGTATTAAATCCAAGAGAAGCAATGCCAATTCCATTATTTGTAGAAGCTGATGCAATTCCAGCGCAGTGCGTTCCGTGCACGAATGGTGTCGACGAGCCTGCAGAAGCAGGTGGGTTAGGATCAGAATCATTGTCGGACACATCAAAACCAGAAACGTCATCAACATAACCGTTCAGGTCATCGTCCAACCCATTTCCTGGGATCTCCCCCGTGTTGATGTACGTGTTTGACACCAAATCTTCGTGAACGGTACTCACCGCATTGTCAACAATTGCCACTTTTACCGCTGCATTTCCTGTCGAAATATCCCACGCCTGAACGGCATTGATTTTCGTTAACCCCCATTGAGAACCTTGAATATCATTGGGAACAAGTGTTGTCTTCATGAGTGGCTTTTTCTCAGCATATTCGATATCGGTTAGTAAATCAAGGTCGTACACCAAATCATCTATCATCGCTTCTTGCGTAAAGGAAATCTCATACGTTCGATCTAACTCATTCGATAAAGAAGGAAACGGCGTCCACATATCAGTAACACCATAGGTTGAAAGTATCGCATTCAAAGCGGTATTGGAATAATTGTAATTCGCTAAATCCAGTGAACTCGAACTGGTCGTGCGCACATAAATTCTTCCGTCTACCCAATTGGTGTCAACCGTTTGCGAAATTGACATGAACGAAAAAAGGTGTGCAAATAAGAGTAAGTAGATGTATTTCATATGTTTTGACTTGTGTTCACTATATATACGAAGAAACTTCGGTTTTGGATGGCTATGCAGATAGACTATTTCAATACTAGGCTTAAAAAGCACAGTTCAACCGCTTGAAAAGCTCTAATTTAAGGAGGTAAGAAAACGACGTATACTAAACTGGTATTTTTCTTATCTTTAATTAACCTAACTACATTAAATTTTGAGAATTCTTATTGATACAAATATCCTTATAAACCTAGAAGACAACAAGGTTCTTAACAGTGTATTCACTCGGTTTATTAATCAAGCGTACACGAACAAATGTGAAGTTATGATCCACGATGCTTGTTTAGAGGATATAAACCGAGACACAAATGAAACAAGGAAGCAATCATTTTATGGAAGTTAGCTAAACGAATTATCCTTTTGCTTCTCATTTGTCCTTATATAGTATAACTCGGGGTTTGATCATCCTTTTGAGCGTAGTAAAGGCATTTGATTTTCGTCATTATATGTTTATTTTTACAAAAAAAAGAAATGAATAGGGGTTCTAAATTAATAGTGATAGTGATAGTCGCTTTTTTGATGACATCATGTGCGTCCATCTTGAATGGTAAGGAGCAAAAAGTTGTAATCAATACTGATCATGAAAGCAATCAAGTTTTCGTTGATGATTCTTTGGTTGGTAGTGGTAAATCCGTAGAGACGAAATTCGCTCGTGATTTCAAGGCAAAAGAAGTGCGAATTGAACGTGACGGTCAAGAATCAAGAACATACGCTCGAATTCAAACGAAAAAGTCGCCGCTCTATTTCTTTTCTGTAGTTCCATTTGGAATCACATTTTACGCACCATTTATGGATAGCCATCCGAAGGCTTTTAATTATGGAGTTACGGATGAAGTGTATTCAACTGCTGGTGATGAAGTTGTGAAAAAAGAAGGGCAAAAAAATATATATGTTAATAAGGCAGAAATTAATATGAATGCTGGTGATTTTGTTGTGCAGGGGATTAATTATAAAAAGTATTCAAGGGGTGATATGACTCCGAATCGATATGGAAGTTCAAATACCCAAGGTATAAACTTCAACAGTATTGGAGTTCAAGGAATATTGAATGAAATTTTACACCAACGTGAATATCTTGATACAACAAAAACTATTTTGAAACAAAAGACAAACACTTTATATATTGATGCGGAAATAACTAAGTGGACAAATAATAATGTTTATCGATCCTTTATTAATGCTGGAGCGACTTCATTCATGTATGGAGAAGTTGAGATTAAATGGATTTTAAGAGATGTGTACAAACAAGTTCTACATGAGGAATTAATAGTAATAACAACTGATCAGTACAGAGGGATAACCGTAGGGCTGGTTGGTACGGAGAATAGTACTGACTCGCCGTTTGAACAAGTGTTTAAAAATGCCATGGAAAAATCAATGGTTGAATTTCTAAGACTGGACGAAGTAAAAAACTTTTTACCAATTGAAGAAGAAAAGGAGCTCACAGAGCCATACGTAATTGTTAACAAAGCTAAAATTGCTTCGAAATTACCAGAATCCATAAAAGCATCTGTAACCATTATTCCAAATGAGGATTCTCATGGAAGCGGTTTCTTCATTAGTGAAAATCACATTATTACAAATTTTCATGTTATTGCTGGAAATGATACTGTAAAAATAGTGGATAACGCTGGGACTGAAATGCAAGGAATCGTTGTTCGATCTTCTGAACAATACGATTTGGCAATTGTTAAACTTGAGAATTATGAGAGTGAATTTGCTTTGCCATTGCAAAGTGCGCGTAAAGAGGAATTAGGTGAAGATATATTTGCAATAGGGACTCCATCTTCCCTAGAGTTTACTCAAACGTTAAGTAAAGGGATTGTATCTGGACGTCGAAAATCGAGCCAAGTTGATTACATTCAAACTGACGTTAGTATAAATCCCGGTAACAGCGGAGGACCGCTAGTTGACACCAAAGGAAGTTTGATTGGTGTTGTTAATGCCAAACTAGTTGGAAGCGATATTGAAGGTATTGGTTTTGGAATTCCTGCTGATAAAATTGTAGAGTTTTTAAAGTTAGAGTTAAAATAAATTGACTTTTGTTTGAGTTTCTCTTCTCGGATCAAATCGGAGAAGAGAAACTTGGAAAAAACCTCCACAATCATTCCTCTATTAGTTGATTGTAAAAAGCCAACCTCAACATGTGAGATTGGCTTCTATATTTATGTGAATAAAGGAATTAACCTGCTGGTTGACTCAATAAGTTAATCGTAACAATTCCTCCTCTTTCTGAACGTTGAATGTTACAAATACGCTCTTTTTGCTTAGGTCCAAGCGGTAATGATTTGCAAGGCTTTTCCCCAACTAACCCAGTACAATCCGTACAGTTTACTGGGTAAACACCTGGAAGTCCTGAGTTCTTTTGTAGCTCTCTATTGTATATTTTCGTTACGGGTATTTTTCCTGGTCCATAATTCCACCCCAATCCTTCTTCCACCGTCATTTCCAAGTAACAGTTTACGCCGTTCACACAGCTAATATCGAATGCCTCAGCGCACTCTGAAGATGGGTTCAAGGTAAACTCGGCAATGCTTGTTCCTTCTTTTCCATGATTGAAATCGGCTCCTTTCACAGGACATTGTGGTTCAATATAGAAACCAAAATTTCCACTAAAACACTTTCCTTTTGAATCGAATAGCATTTCTTCTTGGGCTCCCAAGGTAAACTTCCCACGAAGTGGTTGGTTCTCAACAGGCTTTAGAAAAGGAAAATCACTCAATCCAACAGGAGAAGGACAACATTTATTAGCAGCATTTTGTGCCGCAAAGGTTAAAAACACCTCAACAGACTCTTTGGTGTTGTTTGACACAATCATTTTTGTGTAATCTGAATTGCTCATAATATGCAAAGTTTAAATTTAGTAAGTAGATACATGCGTATCTGATGTGGTAGCACAATTATACGTACCTGTTGAGAAATATGAACAAGTAGAAATACCCGAAAGTTTCTCAGCGTGCTAACGTCAAACTTAACTCTGTACAATTTTCCCACCTAACTCACCACTTCCCGGGCCCAATCGAACGAGTTGGTTCGCACAGTTCAGTAGCAAGTCATTATGTTCGATAAACAAAACCGTGTTTCCTTTCTCCACCAAGCGTTGGAACAAGTCGATGAGTTTCAGAATATCTTGCTGATGAAGGCCTGTACTGGGTTCATCGAAAAGATAGAGTGACTTCCCCTCGGGATTCATCAGTTTGGACGCTAACTTCAAGCGTTGCGCTTCTCCTCCTGACAATTCATTTCCTGCTTGCCCCAGTTGCAAATGTCCAATGCCAACATCGATGAGTAGCTGCAATTTTTCCTTGATTCGTTTTGATGTAAAAAACGCAAAAGCCTCGTAAATAGACATTTTGATCACATCTCCTACCGATTGTTTGTTCAACTTGCATTCCAAAATGTCGGAATTGTAGCGTTTTCCAGAGCAAACATCGCATGTTGTCCAAACGTCCCCCATGAAGTCTAAGCTTGTTTTTTGTTTTCCGTAGCCATTGCACGAACTGCATTTTCCCTTTTTGCTTTGGTAGCTAAAATCTGCTTTTTTGAATCCGTGTTGTTTGGCGTCATCTGTTTTCGCGAACTCACCACGAATATCGTCGAGAATTTTTGTGAACGATCCAATTGTACTCAATCGATTGCCAGGAAACGGACGTTGATCCATTAGCAACACCTCATCAAACTCTTCCAAACCAAAAACAGACGAACATCCAACAGCGCGCTTTTTCTCATAGGATTGAAACAAGACATCTCGAACCAAAGTTGATTTTCCACTTCCAGAAACACCTGTGACAGCAATGATTTCTCCCGAATTGAATTCCACATCGATGTTCTTCAGGTTATTGTGATCCGCGCCTTTCACTCCAAATGATTCTCCCGAGTTCTCGAAGGTCATTGGTTCCACATGAACATCATCCTTCAACAATTGATATGTCAGGGAATTCGGATGCGCTTTCAATTCTTCCTTACTTCCTTGGAACACCACTTCTCCTCCCGCTTTTCCAGCTTTCGGACCCATTTCAATCACGTAGTCCGTTGACTGGATAAACTGTTTGTCGTGTTCAACCGCTACCACCGTATTTCCTTTCTCCACCAAGCCTCGAAGTAACTTCGTTAAGGCATCCACCTGTTGACTATCCAGACCGATTGTTGGCTCGTCCAAAACGTACGTCACTCCATATAGATTTGCCGAAAACTGCCCTGCCAACGCAATTCGTTGGTGTTCTCCTCCTGAGAGGCTTTTCACGGATCGATTCAAACTTAAATGTCCTAGTCCGAGATCAAGAATGGGTTTCATTTTTCGTTGAACCCCCGGAATAATAGCCTGCGCAATTGCCTTTTCCGCTTTCGATTCAATCGGGGAAAGATCTGAGAATCGTTCATAACACTCGTTCACCGTTAATTGAGTCAATTCATGAATGTTCAATCCCAAAAAGTGCGTTTGCAACAGCTCTGGTTTTAAGCGACTTCCGTTACACGTAGAACATTTCACTTCGTGCAATACCGCTTCAAGCGTTTGTTTGTTCTTATTGGAAAGTTTCCGCTGGAATTCATCGTTGAGGTAATTGCACAAGCCCAACCATTTCGCTTTCAATTGCTGCGTTCCCGTTCTAGATTTCGTTTTGAAAGTCCATGTTACATCCCATTCCGTATCGTCTCCATACAAAACAACCGCTTGTTGTTCCAACGATAATTCGTTCCATGGGCGATCTAACTCCCACTTTTTATGCGCTGCCAATGTTTTCAAGGTCGCAATGAACTGACCGTTTTCATCTCCATAATACTGCACCGCTTTATTGGTAGAGATTGCTCCATCGAAGATGGATTTTTCTGGGTTGACGATCACTGCATCTGGATCACACTTGAGTTGTACGCCCAATCCTCCGCAGGCTTCACATGCGCCGCTGTGGTGATTAAAGGAATAATTCTGCGCCGAATAATTGCGTCCTCTTTCTGCGCCAATTCGAGCATAGAGTAAGCGAATGGCATCATAAATTCCCGACATTGTTCCCACAGTCGATCGGTTGGAAGTATTTCCCGACTTGCGTTTCAAAGCGATCGCTGGTCCCAAGCCTTTACTATCGGTTAAAACTGCGTGGTTCGAAGATTGTATCAAAGAGCGATTATACGCTGAAAATGATTCCGTAAATCGAGCATTTGCTTCTGAAAAAAGTGTGTCGTAGACCAAGGAGGATTTCCCGCTGCCCGATAAGCCTGTTACCGTTGTCATCTGACGTTTCGGAATTCGAACAGTAATCTTCTTGAGTTGATTCGTTTCAACTTCAGAGAGAATGATTTCATCCGTTTTCGTATTTGGAATCGTCTTTTCCGAATAATCAACCTCTTTTTGCTTCTTCGGAACGCCTTGATAGATAACATGTCCACCATTTCTTCCGCTTTCTGGTCCCATTTCGATGTGCCAATCGCACTGTTCAATGATAGTTTCGTCTTGTTCAATACAGACAATCGTATTTCCTTTTTCGGTTAATCGATCGAACAAATTCAGCAAGGTCTTCACGTCTTGATGATGCAATCCAGTGCTTGGCTCGGCAATGATGTACAAGGTTGAACCCGTTTCCTTTTTCTGTAATTGATTGGCCAGTTTGATGCGTTGTGCCTCCCCGCCAGAAAGTGTGGTAGACGATTGTCCCAATGTCAAATATCCCAATCCGATGGCATGTAAGGTTTCGATTCCTTTGAGAATTTTCGGTTGGTCATGGAAAAATGTCACGGCTTCGTTCACACGCATATCGTAGATATCTGCAATGGATTTTTCTTGATACAACACTTCCAAAGTAGGCACGTTGAAACGTTTACCGTTACACTCTCCGCATAAAAGATCTACGTTTCCGAGAAAATGCATGCCAATTTGCGTTTTTCCTGCTCCTTGGCAAGCTTCACATCGTCCGCCTTTGTTATTAAATGAAAAGCGCGATTTTGTATACGAACGTTCTTTCGAAAGCGGCTGCTTGGCGAATAAATCACGTATGTGATCGGAAATTCCGAGGTAGGTCGCTGGATTGCTTCGTGGTGTTTTTCCGATGGGAGATTGATCGATGTAGGTGAGTTGGGATATGTGGGCTTCGGATTCGTTCAGCCCACGTATGGCGGTTTTATTACTCATTGACTCCTGAACGCCGAGGGCTGAGCGCAGCCGAAGCCCGTCCTCCACCAATTCCATCAAGGTTCCTTTTACCAAACTCGATTTTCCCGAGCCTGATGGACCACTCACAATATTTAGTTTTCCGATTTGAAAGGAAACGTCAATGTTTTTCAAATTGTTCTTTGTACACCCTTTGAGATCAATACTTCCTCTATCGGGACGAACTTCTTTCTTTTCAACTTCCGAAGAGGAAAGTAGCGCTTTGAGCGTGGCGCTCGAACGAGCCAATTCTTTTTGGTGAATAAAGTCATGAAAACTTCCATTGAAGAGGATTTCTCCCCCGTTTGTTCCTGCTTGCGGCCCAACGTCAACAATCCAATCGGCATGACGAATCGTTGTAAGGTCGTGTTCTACCACAATAACCGAGTTTCCTTTTCGTACCAATTCTTTCAGGTGGAAAATCATCCGTTTGTTCTCTTCGCTGTGCAAACCAATCGAAGGTTCATCAAAAATATAGAGCACATCACTGAGAGAGCTCGATAGTTGGTTCGCTACGCGCAGGCGCTGGGTTTCACTCGCCGATAAGCTTTTTGCCTCACGGTCTAGGTTCAGGTGCCCCAAACCTAAATCAGCGAGTAAGGTGATTTGTTCCGTGATTTTATCTACGATTTTCTGTCCAACCTCATCCCACTTTTGTGTTGCGATCCACTCGTTCAATTCATTGAGCTCCATTCGCGTCAAATCGGTAATTGTTTTTCCGTGGATCGTCACACTTCGTGCATCCGCATTGATACGGTCACCGTTGCATTCCTTACACGTAACCGATTTCACGTACTTCAAAATATTCGGGTTGCGATCGCGACGCAAAATATCCGACATTATCGGGATCATCCCTTTGTAATAGCCTTCTTCTCTCGGTTTTGCTTTGATTCCTGTCCATTTCAATCGCGATTCCAAGCTATGTTTCCCAAAGGGAACTTTAATCTTTTCACTTCCGTAGAGAATGACCTCTTGCTGAGCATCTGTCAATTCATTCCAAGGAATTTCAACATTGAATCCTTCCGCTTCGCACACTTGATTGAGCACATCGATGGTTACTTGCGAATACATGATGTAGCCTGTTGGTAAGGTTGGAGCAAGTGCTCCCTCACGAATTGTTTTCTCGGGATGTGCCACCAATTTTTCCAAATCGATTTCCTCTTCCATGCCAATTCCTACGCATCGTGGACATCTTCCTACTTCTGTATTGAATGAAAACAACGAACGCGATAATTGAATGTCTCGCTCCGTTTCTCCTTTCCGCGCAAATAGTAAGCGCAGTAGGTCATACATGTCGGAAACGGTCCCAACTGTTGATCGCGCATGAACGCCGACTGTTTTTTGTCCGATGGCGATTACAGGTGATAATCCAGAAATACTGTCCACATCGGGTTGACTCAATTTTCCAACGAACTGACGCGAAAAAGCGGGGAGTGTTTCGAAATAACGACGTTGACCTTCCTTTGCGATGACATCAAAAATCAAACTTGATTTTCCCGAACCTGAAACACCCGTTACCACCACAAATTGGTGATGTGGAATGTGTATGTTAATGTCTTTCAGATTGTTTGTTCGTGCTCCTTTGATTTCGATTTGTGCGACCTGCTTTTCACTCATGTTGTGAAGTTAGGAAAAGTTAAAATGAAAGCTCTACTTTTGAAATGTTGGACGAACAAAACCGTCTAATAGAAAAAAGGATTATGGATCAGAAAAAAATTACCGTGGATATCGTTTCAGACGTAGCTTGTCCATGGTGTTATGTGGGGAAGAAACGATTTGAAGCAGCATTGGAAAAGTGGGAAGGATCGCCAATTGAAGTAACTTGGCATCCGTATCAGTTGGACCCAACACTGCCGAATGAGGGAATTGGGAGAGATGATTATTTGACCAACAAATTTGGGAGTATTGATGCTACCCGCGAAATGACCAACCGTTTAACTTCCGTAGGAAAAGAGGTTGGAATCGATTTTAATTTCGGTGAAAAATGGACGGCATTCAACACGCTTCATTTGCATCAACTTTTGGATGTTGCAGGGCAAGAAGGGTTCAAAGCTGAACTGAAAGGGCGATTTTTGAAAGCTTATTTTGAAGATTTGACGCCTCTCAACGATCCAGAAGTATTGTATAACATACTCGCTGATTTCGGTTGGGATTCAGAAAAAGTTGATGCCATCATTAATGACAGTTCGATTGCTTCAAAGGTGAAAGCAGAGATTGCGCATTACCAGCAAATGGGTGTTTCTGGTGTTCCCTTTTTTGTGATTAACAACAAGTATGGAATTAGTGGAGCTCAGCCCACCGAAGCATTTTTGGAGGCATTATCGCAAGTTGACGCCATGCCATCCATGGAAGAAGGAGAAAGTTGTGAACCAGGAGGGGACTGTTGCTAGTCCCCTTCCTTTTTACTTAGAATTGACCCTTTCGGTCGGTACCACTATTTCTGTGGTGACAATTCTTTATCAATGATTTCTTGAAGGCTTCCTTTTGGTAAAGCACCTGCTTGCATCATTGGCTGACCTTCCATTGGAATAAACAAGATGCTTGGAATACTGCGAATACGGAATACGGCCGACAATTCCTGTTCTGCTTCTGTATCTACTTTGTAGATCGTCACTTCTGGGTTCTCATTGCTCAATTCCTCTAAAATGGGTGCTACCATTTTGCAGGGTCCACACCAATCTGCGTAAAAATCAATGATTGCAGGTTGATTCCCTTTAAATTTCCATTCTTTTTCTGCTGTATAATCGAAGACTTCGTCTCTAAATTTCTGTGCTGTTAATTGTACTGTTGGCATATCGTTTTTTTGGCAAAGGTAAGGGAATAGGTGTGATTGTTTGGTAACTGGGGTTACTTGGGTGAATTAGGAACGGATCAATGTATAAGAAAAAATGGCCGAGCAAAACGCTCAGCCAGTTATTTTGATATCGGGCTTCGGCCGTGCTCAGCCCTCGTGTTTTTCTATTTGAATTTTCACACCGAGGGTTGAGCGGAGTCGAAACCCGAATCCTGCATTTATTATTACTACTTCGAAAAGACGCTCGTCAATTGATCCAAGACTTTGCCTCCATTGGAGACGGTTACCTCACCAATTTTATCGGCAATTTTCTCGATGTATTCCATCTCTTTCAATTTGAAGAGCATATCGTTTTCTTCCATCAATTTTGCTGTATTCAAAAGGCTTCGCGTTGCCGCAGTTTCCTCTCTTCGAGCGATGGTGTTGGCTTCCGCACTTTTTTGTGCCACCAACACTTTGTTCATGATGTCTTTCACTTCACCTGGAAGCACGATATCGCGGATACCTGCTGTTAGTACTTCAACACCTAAATTCATTGCTTTCACCCGAACGTAATCCAACACGAAGTCTGTTACTTTTTCTTTGGCAGCCAGCAATTCATCCAAGGTTAATGTACCTACGAACCCACGCAATCCTAATTGAATCAATGTGTACAATTGCTTTTCGAAATCTTTCGAGTCGAGCAATGCCTTTTGAGCATCCACTACTTTGTAGTTCGCTTGGAAATTGATTCGCAACGCGGCTTTGTCTTTCGTCAACATTTCTTGTCCAGAAAGTTCCAATTGAATTTGGCGCATATCGATTTTTAAGACTTCCACAGGTGTTGTTCCTTTGGTGAAGAAGTACAAACCTTTCGATAGGACGCGTTCGAATTTACCATCGAAGAACAACAAACCTTCCTCGCTTGATTCAATTTTGAACTCGTGCAAGAATTCCTTCAGGTTGAAGTTTCTCAGCATCGATTTTTCAATCACGTTAACGCTTTCTGGATCATTTAAATCCAAGGTTACCACTTTCAACTCAACCAAACCTTTGAAGTAGAAGTAACGACCTGGGCGAAGAATCTCCGAAAAGTTTTTCCCAAAGTAGCTTAACGCGATTTCGTTATCGGCAATTTCGACTACTTCCGTTGCCTGCTTGAAGCGCTCATCCGCTAGCATCACATCAATCATTTGTGGAGCTCGGAATATTTCCGACTTTGAGTACACTACTGCATTTTCACGCATGCTCAACCAATGCGATCCTTCCGTGATCAATCTGTTGTAGTCTCCATTTTTGAAGACGATTGCTACTTTTCCTACGTTAATTCTAACTCGTTTCATCTTATTATTGAGTTTTACTTATTAATACTATTTCATAGAAAGGAACACAAAGCGATCACCTTCCACAATCGGGCGCCGAATTGAGCAATAGTGTTTGCGAACTGTTTTCGTTCTTCATTGATCTCTGAAAAGAGAAAAAATCCGAAGGTCAAAGAGCAGACATTCACCAAAAGCGGTATCCTTCGTTACCGGATAGTTTTGGGTTGAAATCGGGGGCTTCGCATGAATGAAGCTAACATTTACATCCCTTGTTGCTTTGCAACGGCTTGCTCAGCCCCCGATTTCCGATCCACTTTGTGCACCTAGCTTGATGTTTTTTACAAGGACATCTCCTTTTGTTGGGTGTGTATGTTTTGAGCATACATTAAACCACTACTCTACCAGCTGAGTTACTTTGTTCTTTAACAAAGAGAGGATTCGAACCTCCGACCAATGGGCTGTTATTCTTACCAAACTGAACTACCTCTTTCGAGGGGAGGATTCGAACCTCCGA
>JABXHO010000069.1 GCA_013373595.1 Flavobacteriales bacterium
GGTTTTGTCTTTGTTGACGATAAACGCTTGCTCGGTAAGTACGGATGAGTTGTTTTCAAATAACGAACAATAGGCCGCTTGATCGAAAATAGCGCCTAGCTTTTCTTTTAGTTGGTCTCTGTTTTCAATAGAAATTTCTCCCGATCGAATGCCCGTTTCAAGTTCGTTGTCAATTTGTTCCTTTCGTTCTACTCTACTGATAAGTGCATGAAATTGAATTCCAAATTGCATTTCTGGCGATAAATAGTCGCCATCGCCAAGTGCTTCATTGTCTTGTAGTGAGATGTGCGGAAACCACAAACGATCGTGTATGGAAGAAGGAACAAAGGAAGATTGCTGACCGTCTCCTTGACCGCGACTCACCTCTAAGCGAGGTCCGCTTGTCAGCGATACCTCAATAACGCCTTCGCTTTCTGAAATATCTTGCATTTCTGTCAAAACGGAATGGAAGTAGGAGCCAAAATTCCTCTTCGATTCAAACGCATTGTGGATATACAAGCGTTCTTTCGGACGGGTCATTCCCACGTAGCAAACGTTCACGCGATCCGTTAAAATTTGTGCTTCTTCTTGGATTTTGGCTTCACGTAAAACGTCCAATACATCTTTGTCGGCGGGTTTCTTGTAAACAACGTAATCCCCCGTTTCGAGTAGGAATTCCGATTTGTTATCCAAGGTGAAGTCCATTGAAGGCATCATCACGACAGGGAACTCCAATCCTTTTGATTTGTGAATTGTCATCACGCGAACGGCATCATCACTTTCAGGAATTTGAACGGCTATTTTATTCTTTTTTGAGGCGTAATCCTCCAAAAATAACTTTAAGTCAGGACCGCGTTTTTGTCCAAATTCAAAAGCAATATCTGCCAAATGGTGCAAATACGGATCTTTCAATTCTTCGTAATTCATCAGTCGATAAAAAGACTGGATGAGGTCGTACAAACCTTCGTGCTTGAAGAAAAACTGGTTGTATCCACCAAAATGATCATTCAGGAATTGCTGGTCGTTAAATGCTCGATAGGTCGTTCCTTTTTCAGATTGATGCTCTTGAATGTAATGACTGTATTCGTTGTACGACTCCGATTGTGTGCGGAAGAACAATTCGGCAAATTGTTTGGCTTCTGTGCTTCCACTCGGCTTCAATCTTCGATGCAAAAATGCGATGGTCAACTGAACGCGCAAGTTTGTATTGATGAGCAAGGAATCAGACGAAACTACTTTGTACCCAAGATTGGTCAAACCCAGTGCCCATGTGTTACATACACGATTGGTAATCCCCAAAATAGTAATGTCGCCTGGCTTAAATCCATCGGAAATGCAGGTATCAATCCAGTCTTTTAGAATAGGAACTAAGGCAGAAGATTCTATTTTCTCTTCTTTTGAGGTGATGTGAACGCTTCCGTTAATCGTCGACTTTGGATGCTGAAATACCGAATTATAGAAACTGGTCGAAATCTCAGGTAGATGCTGGCGCATTTTATCGAAGAAGGAATTGTTCCAGTTCACAATAACGGGGCTTGACCGCCAATTGTTTTCCAGCTCATGCACTTCACCCATTAAATCAAAATAGTTCGATTGAAGCGCAATATTCCGATCTTGCTCTGGGTTGTAAATGTGGGGTAGCGCCACAAATTGCTCGGCCACACCATTTTTGAATCGATAAATGGATTGCTTGGGATCGCCTACAATCAAATTGGTATGTCGTTCCGAAATGGAATTGTGAATCAAGGGAACCAAATTCAAAAACTGCAGGCGCGAGGTATCTTGGAACTCGTCGAGTAGAAAGTGCTGAAAACGTGTTCCAAGTCGCTCATAAATGAACGGTGCATTTTCATTTTGAATCAATTCAGAGATCAACGTATTGAATTCCGAAATTCGAATCAGTTGCTCATCTTTCTTCACACGGTTGAGAGCGCTTGCCATGTATTGCAGCAAGGCCATATTGAAAAAGTTCCTTAGGAAAAGTGAGAGCGAAGCGAATTCTTCGAGGTGCTGCGTCCAATAATCTTCCACGGAAAGAAGCTCGTTTCGCCATTCGGCAGGGAATGTTTTTTTCGCAGTATCTTCTGCATGCATGTTTTTTGCCAAACGATTCCCAATCAATTGTTGTTGAACGGGAAAGGAATCGTAGTTGATTACTTTCGTTACATCCGAAATAGTGTGTCCGCCTCCGTGAAGTTGGCTTTTATCGATTTCAGAACGGTCGTAAACGGACTTCAATACGCTGATTCGAGCCAAGAATTGCTCTTCAATTTTCTTTTTCCGCTGAATCAAACTTCCATACTGCTCTTCGGAGAAATCCATTTCGAGTAAGCGGGCAACAATTGTATTATTTTTTTCACTGTTGAGAATACCTCCGAATCGAATTAACTCTCGTTTGAAATTCCATGATTTACCTTCGTCAATATTCGATTTAGCATATTCGAAAATGAGCTTGTTCAGTGCTTGACTTCCTGTTTCACCGAGTTGATTTAAAATGTCGTCAACGATGAGTTCAATCAGTTCTGATTCATCCAAAACAACCTCGAATTCTGCCGGTAAATCCAAGTCGCGCCCGAAGGATTTAATCAAGCGCAAGTTAAATTTATCGATGGTCATCACATGGAAATCTTCGTAGCTATGCAAAATTAACTTGAGTGATTGCGCACAGCGGTCTACCACATTTTGAACGGATAAGTCAAGTGTAGTGGCGATATCATGAGTAAGTGCCGCTGCTTTATTATCGAAATAATTGGGTGATGAAATTTGATCCAACGCGGCAATAATTCGCTCTTTCATTTCAAGCGCAGCCTTATTGGTAAAGGTCA
>JABXHO010000041.1 GCA_013373595.1 Flavobacteriales bacterium
CAATAAAGTTATCAATTTTTGTCATGGATACGGTCCATCCCCCGTCTACGAAGAATTTATTGATGCCATGAAATTTGTAGCCAATGCTTCGGATGGAATCGATCAAGACGAATCAAAAATGATTCACTCATTCTCGAAAGATTTAATTGCACGTTTTCAGCGCGATTTGGATCGAATTTAATGCCACTACATCCTCAACAAATTTCATTTCCGAAGTAGGTTGTACGATCACATCTAAATTTCTTTGTTACTTCTCTGATATTCTGCATTTCACCAGTGCTGATTCTCACATCGCGCGCGCATTTTGTATTTTAGAAAAAAAGACTCCCCATGAAAAAGACGCTACTCTTCCTGTTTTTGCTTGCTAGCATTTCTTCGAGTCACGCTTGTTTAAATTACTATTATTCCATTGATAAAGACGGACATTTTCACAACGCCGAAGACGTGAAGCGTGCGTTCAACACGAACTTCAATGCCAAACTGGTTGAAAGGCGACTCAAGAATCTTCAGGAAAAGTTAAAAACCGAACGCGACTACAAACTGCTCTCCGATTATGCGGTGCTTTTGCTTCAAGCAGGAAAAACGGAAATTGCATTGGACATTTTGGAACAGCTCTCAATCAAACATCCGAACGATTATCAAATTGCAGCGAATTTGGGTACGGCTTATGAGTTGTCGGGAAATAATGAGAAAGCATTGGAATACATCAAGCGTGGGTTAGAATTGAACCCCGATTCACACGGAGGAAGTGAGTGGGTGCATGTGGCATTACTCGAAGCCAAATTGAAACTAGCGGAGGATTCTACCTATTTGAAAAACAGAACTGTTCTTAACTTGACTCAAGCTCAGGAAAACGATGCGAAAGTACTCGACCAACTCCTCATACAAGTGCGTGAACGCTTTCCGTTTTGTAAAGGACCTAACGATCCAATCATGGCAAGCTTACTCATTGATTTGGGCGATTGCTTTGCGAACACCGCATCTTTAGAAGTGGCCAAAACCTGTTACGAAATTGCGCATCACTATTACGGAGCGTCATCCACCGAAACAGATCCTAAAATTGAGAAAGTAAAGGAACTTCTTCGACAATACTCCGGTCGTTCTTTGGATCAACCAGCTATGCAACGCGAACACGGAGAAGGTATGCATAACAGAATGTCGCGCCTTCCCTACCAGAAAATGTTGGATGATAACAACCCCGATGGTTACGAAATCAATTGGTCACTCGTTCAATCAAATGCTGATTCACTCTTGAATTGGGCAGGAATTGAGCGCTTCATCCCTCCCGTAGAAAAGGAGGAAGTCGATACGCTTGCTGTGTCATCGGAAACATCCGTTCAATCTTCAAAAGAGGATGATTCTACACCGATATGGATTTACCTAACCATCGGCGTTTTTGTCCTTGGCACCGTTATCGTAATCCTCACGAAGCGGAAAAAAGGTTAATCTACCCTTCAACGTGAAAGTTGAATTTGTATCGATACACTTTTGATGCATCTGCGTCTGCATTGATATCCATTGACTCCAGTTTTTCTACAATCAATTGACGGAGTTCCTGAGACCCAACAGCTCCTAAAATCTCCACTTCCCCTTTCACAATCTTGAACTTTACAACTACGTAATTCTTGTGAACTTTCGAAAGGTTGATTTGACTTGCATCTACTTTCAACTTACGACTGATCTCCTTGAATAATTTTGGATTTTCTCCTGCGAAACTCGCACTTACTGAAAGTAAACTTAAAACGATAATGGCTACAAACTTTTTCATGTCATTGGTTTTTGAATGTTCTGTTGGTAGGACTTCCGTAGCGCGAATTAGTTACAGATTACCATTTTAAAATGTACGAAAGGAAAACCAGTAGGAAGAATGGTTTTTTAAATGGATGAAGTGAATAGGCACATATTTTACACTTATGTGCTTTGGTAAAGTCGCGTTTTTGTGATCTATTTCGTAATATGGCGAAATTGCAATATGTACAAATAGCGATATCAAATTGAATCCTATTTTCTTACAACCTGACATCATTTTCCCAACAAAACAAAAGTGACACATCACAAATGATGATAAAACGGTTAAATTGATTTCGGGCGCATTTTTCCTATCTTTATCCGATCAAATAACAACGATAAAAAACGCACAATGGCATACCAGAATACACTGGAATTTGCGAGAGAGATGGACCAACAAGATCCGCTCAAATCATTCAGAGAACAATTCTATTTTCCGACCTTCCACGAAAAAGAAGTCGTTTACTTTACCGGGAATTCACTCGGGCTTCAACCTAAAACAACAGCAGCTTATATCCAAGAGGAATTAGATGCTTGGGCAAAGTACGGTGTAGAAGGACATTTTTTGGCAAAAAAACCGTGGTTCGCTTACCACGAAGAGTTGACTCAAAAAACGGCAAATGTAGTGGGGGCAAAACCTGAAGAAGTTGTAGTGATGCACTCGCTCACAACAAACTTGCACTTGCTCATGGTATCATTTTATCGACCTGAAGGAAACCGCACCAAAATTATTTGCGAAGCAAAAGCATTTCCAAGTGATGCATATGCCCTGGAATCACAAGTGAAATTTCACGGGTTGGATGTCAACGAGCATTTGATTGAAGTAGCACCTCGTGAAGGAGAGCACCTCATCCGAGAGGAAGACGTACTTGCTAAAATCGAAGAGGTAGGAGACGAATTGGCCATGGTGATGATTGGAGGTGTCAATTACTACACAGGACAGTTGTTCGACATGGAAAAAATTACAGCTGCGGGTCACGCGGTTGGAGCAACAGTGGGTTGGGATTTAGCACACGCAGCAGGAAACATCAACTTAAAATTACACGATTGGGGAGTTGACTTCGCGGCGTGGTGTGGATACAAATACTTAAATTCTTCGCCAGGAGGTGTTTCCGGGATTTTTGTACACGAACGTCATGCCAACAAGCCCGAACTTCCTCGCTTCGCAGGTTGGTGGGGATACGATAAAGAAACACGCTTTCAAATGGAACCAGGCTTCAAACCCATGTACGGTGCTGAAGGATGGCAATTGAGTAACGCTCCCGTTTTAGGAATGGCCGCTCATTTGGCTTCGCTTGATATTTTTGAAGCAGCAGGAATGGATCGCATTGGAGAAAAACGCGACAAGATTACCGCCTTTTTGGAATTCGTGATTCAAGATATTTCAAAACGCAATGCCGATCGCTGCGAATTTGAAATCATTACGCCAAGTGATAAAAACTATCGCGGAGCACAATTATCCATTTTGGCGCACGGACAGGGAAAAGCCCTATTCGATGAGTTGACACGTTTGGGTGTTATTGCCGATTGGCGTGAGCCGAACGTAATTCGAATTGCTCCAGCTCCGTTATACAATTCTTACGAAGATTGTTACCGATTTGGAGAATACCTAGAGAATGCTATCCAGTAAAGAATTCGTAACTTTAAACAAGATAAAAACGATCTGATATGTACGATGAAGCAGCTGTTCAATTATTGATAAAGGCAAAATATGCTGGCGCCATGGCAGATACTTCAACCTACATGAATATCGTGATGCAAACAGGCGCCGTTCTTATTGGTGGAATCGTTATTTGGAGATTGAGCGCGCGTTATCACAAAAAGAAAATCAAACAACGAGAACGAAATAGTTATTTTGAAACTACGTATTCTCGAAATTGGAAAAGAAAATAAGCATGAGTACAGAAAAAAGTGCAATCATTGTTGGGGCTGGATTAGTAGGATCCCTTTGGGCGGTTTACTTATCCAAAGCTGGATACAAAGTGACCATTTACGAACGTCGATCTGATATTCGAAAAGCAGAAATTTCGGCTGGAAAATCCATTAACTTGGCGTTGTCTGTCCGAGGATGGACGGCATTAGACGCTGTGGGTGTGGGTGACAAGATTCGTGATTTGGCCATTCCCATGTACGGAAGAATGATGCACAGCACAGAAGGCGAACTCTCGTTCCAACCGTACGGTCAGGAAGATCAAGCCATTTATTCCATTTCTAGAGGTGGCGTGAATGCCCGTATGATGGACATCGCTGAGCACGAAGGAAATGCAACCATTCATTACAACCATCAATGTACAGGTGTTGATCTTGAGGATGGAAAAATTCGCTTGCTCAACAAAGAAACCAACGAAACAGTTTACGATCAAGCTGATGTTGTTTTTGCCTGCGACGGTGCTTTTTCTGCTGTTCGCTACAAAGGAATGCAGAAGTTGGATCGCTTCGATTTCTCGCAAGACTTCATCGATGATGGTTACCGCGAGATCTTGCTCCCTGCAAATGAAGATGGTTCCTACAAATTGGACAAAAATGCCCTTCACATTTGGCCTCGCGGTCGCTTCATGCTCATCGCGTTAGCGAATGAAGACGGTTCGTTCACTTGTACGCTATTCATGCCTTTTGATGGCGGAGAGAACTCATTTAAATCACTCAACACGAAAGAAAAAGTGGACAGCTTCTTCAAGGAAACTTTCCCAGATTTCTACGAAATGATGCCTGGAATTGCCGATGCTTGGGAAGATCACCCACTGTCGTCGCTTGCCATTATGCGCTCGTACCCTTGGCACCACGGAAAAGTGGCTATGATGGGAGATGCCGCTCACGCAACAGTTCCTTTCTACGGTCAAGGAATGAACGGTGGATTTGAAGATTGTACAGTGATGTGGCGCTTGATGCAAAAACATAATGAAGATTGGGATAAAGTCTTTGCTGAATACAGCGTAGAACGCAAGCCAGATGGTGATGCCTTGCAGGATTTGTCTTTGTACAATTACTACGTAATGCGCGATTATGTGGCAGACCCAATGTTCTTACTTCGCAAAAAGATAGAAGCAAAATTCTCGAAACTGTACCCTGAAAAGTGGTTGCCGTTATATTCGCAAGTAACATTTAGTAATATTCGATACAGCGAAGCTATGGCAAGTGGCAAGGCACAGGATAAAATTATGGACGAGATCATGGAAATTCCGAACATTGAAGAAGTGTGGGATTCCCAAGAAATCATGGATCAATTAGCTGAAAAACTATGAAACAATTCATCACTTTAATCATTCTCGGACTGGCAACGTTTTCATTTGCCCAGAAAGATTTCACACCAAATTCGCGCCGAAAAGCGTTCGGAAAAGTGGACAACCGACAATTGCGCCTAACAGGATTGCAAATTGAATTAGGTCCAGCCTATTCCTTTGGAAGCAAAACCCTCACGGGCGATTTCAACAATGGTGCCTCTCGTGGAAATTATGAAATCGATCCATCGGGAAGATTTGGTGGTTACATTGACATCGGATTGGCGCATTACCTCAAAAAACCAATCGCAGTTGGAAAAGAAGAAAAGGGAAAGATTATCCTCTTTAATATGGTTGATTGGGGATTGGGCTTCAAATACATTGGAGGAAAAGAAGAAACCATTATCAACAACACCGATGTTGCCGGAAATGTCGTTTCATCTACCGATGAGTTGGAAAAATTCTACAATGGTTACGTAACAGGTAGATTTAGCCTTCACCGATCCTTCACTCCGAAAAAGTGGGAAAAGGTGTTTTTTGATACGCACCTCGGTGTCAACGTTGATTATCGTTTGATTACAGCCGATCAAAATTCCAACTATCACAACGCATTCGTAGCGCCTTATTCTCCAGCATTTCAATACCACAAACCCTTGGTGGCTCAATTGCATGTAGGTGGTGGTGTTGGTTTTAAATTGAGAAAGGGAACGAACTTATTTGTTGGACTCCGTACGCCCATTGTTGGTGCTTGGGAATGGAACAAAGCTAATCCAGCCAATTACTGGTTCTCATCAAGATACTGGCCTGTGTTTTTGCACGTAAAAGTGATCAACCTCTTCCAAAAACGAACCAAAAACTCGTGTAATGGCGTGGACGGAAATCCTAACGATAAAAAGCGCAACGAGGAGTTTATGATGGGTAATTAATCGCTTGGATGGAAGCTGAACGTCACATGCTGTCATTTCTGGGTCCAGAACTATTGGACGAACTATTGGCGGTATCTACCATTAAGGAAATTCCTGAAAAAACCGAAATTCTCAAAGAACTTCAATACGTAAAGGTTGTTCCTATTGTACTGGAAGGATTGGTAAAAGTGTACTCGCACTTCAACGACAAAGAATTATTGTTGTACTACATTGAGCCAGCGCAAAGTTGTGTGATGACGTTTTATGCCGCTCTGCAAAATACACCAAGTAAAGTTTGTGCTGTTACGGAAGCTGATTCCAAAATCTTGTTGATTCCTTCAGAAAAACTTCCTCAATGGGTCAAGGAATATCCGAAATTCAATGAGCTTTTCTACAATCAATTCAATATTCGGTACACGGAAATGCTGGAAACAATCGGACACCTGTTACTCGATAAAATGGACAAACGCTTATTCGATCATCTCTCTCGGAAAATCGAACTCAGTCAACAAGATTCCATCAAAATGAGTCACAACCAACTAGCCAATGAACTAGGAACTGCTCGAGAAGTGGTAACGCGTGTGCTCAAGAAACTCGAAAATGAAGGAAAGGTGGAACAAAACGAAGATGGAATCAAAATAATCGGTGCGTGGTGACTTTAGTCACTGCAATCTAGTCTTCACACCCATATATTTGTTGTGTAATCATTAATACTAAGCATCATGAAAAAAAATATGGGATCAGCAGATCGAATCATCAGAGTCCTCATTGCAGCAGTAGTTGCCGTGTTGTTTTTTACAGGAATCATTGAAGGTATCTTAGGAATTGTGTTGCTCGTTGCAGCAGGAATTTTTCTTCTGACAAGCTTAATCAGCTTTTGTCCGCTTTATGCGCCATTTGGAATCAACACCTGTGCGGTAAAAGATAAAAACTAGTTCCTTCTGGTATTGAAAGAGATACCTCACGTTCGATTCTACTTCGGGTAATTCATTGCGCTACTTCTAACAAGTTCCGTAACTTTGAACCGTGAATGTATAATCGAACTAAGGTTTTTGCTATGAAAAAAATATATCACCTTTCATCTTGTTCAACGAACGCTCGAATCCTAAAGGAAATCAACCCTGGGTCGGATGTTGAATTGCAAGACATCAAAAAGGAAAACATCGACGAGAAAACACTCGATTGGCTCAAAGAAAAAGTAGGATCTTACGAAGCACTATTTTCGAAAAAAGCCATGAAATATCGTTCGATGGGACTGAACAAAATGGATCTTTCCGAAGCTGACTTCAAAAAGTACATGCTCGAAGAATATACCTTCTTGAAACGTCCGTTTATGATCAACGAGGACGAAGTGTTTATTGGGAATGCAAAAAGCACCGTTGCGGCGGCCGTAGAATCCTTTAATTCTTAAAGGTGAATAACATCCTTCGCGCGCACTTAGCGCTCTTTTTGGTGAACGCTTTTTACGGCGCCAATCACATTATTGCGAAAGGCGTAATGCCCAATTATTTGACGCCCAATGTATTTATTCTGCTTCGTGTAGCGGGATCAGCATTCTTATTCTGGATCATTCAATTGTTCTTTGTGAAGGAACGCGTGGCGAAAAAAGACCTGTTGTTGATGGCCGTTTGTGCAATTTTCGGTGTCGCAGCGAATCAATTATTCTTCTTTAATGGATTGAATTTATCCTCGTCGATTAATGCTGGAATCATCATGACGGTGAATCCGATTCTCGTAGTGATTTTGTCCTTCTTCATTCTAAAAGAAAAGATCACCCTTCGAAAATCGGCAGGAATTTTAATTGGAGCAACAGGAGCCATTCTTTTGACCTTAACAGCGGGTACCGGTTCTGGAGATTCATTACTCGGAGACCTTTTTCTCTTCATCAACGCCACGAGCTACGCGATTTATTTGGTTCTCGTAAAACCGTTGATGCAGAAATACAAACCGTTCACTGTGATCACCTACGTGTTTTCCTTTGGATTGCTCTACGTATTATTCTATCCACCCACATTGATGGATTTAGCGGAAACAAACTTCGCTCAAATTCCCTTTGATATCGTTTTGAAAATCCTCTACGTTATTATCGGTGTGACGTTCTTAGCTTATTTGCTCACCGTATATGGTCTGAAATTTTTGAGTGCTTCGGTTTCGAGTTCGTACATTTATCTTCAACCTGTATTGGTGATGATTTTCACTTTTCTGTTCGGGATGTGGGGAATCTCGGAGGATTACACCGATACGATTACCTGGGAAAAAGCGGGATATATGTTGGTGATTTTCATTGGTGTTTCACTCACCTCATCGGCGAGTTTCCGCAAGAAGAAAATCACGACTTCATAAATTTCAAAAGCATTTCCGCTAATAGAGAAGCATCTACTTTTTCAATCGGGTGCTCAAGGTCTGGAATCAATTGAAACTCACCGTTCGGTAGTTTCTCAGCAACTACTTTTGATTCTTCCTCTGTCGACATGTTATCCAAACTTCCCAATGCAATCAGCGTTGGGCACATAATTGTTGAATAATAATCATCCAATGGCCGTTTTTCACCTAAATCGATCATCATGTCGGCTGTATCTTGAACCACTTTTTTCCAATCCAACGGAGCGTGAACTTTTTCCAGAAATTGCGCAAAGCGCGGAACCTTTTCTTCGATCTTCTCTGGGTTCAATTTTCGAACTTCTTGAGCTGAAAATTCAGGACTCCAGGCCAATTTCGTCCCTAAGGTCATGATACGATCCACGCGATTTGGATGCATTCCTGCCAACAACAATCCGACATATCCTCCCATGCTATATCCAAAGATCGAAACGCGTTCGAGCTTGTGTGATTCCATGTACTCCAATACGTTTTCTACTCCATTTTCTATCCGAAAAGGGCGGTTTGACGCTCTTCCTCCGTGCCCCTCAAACGAAAACGAATGGACATCAAAGGAATTCGACAGTTCCTTTTTGAGCGAATTAAACTGCGCTTCGCTCCCAAGTGCGCCGTGCAAAAGAAGAATTGAATGTTGTGACATGATTAGATCTTATTTTACGAATGTAGTTTTTTTGATGGAACATCCGTGTACAAGATAATATGACAGCATGGGTGATAGCTCCGAAGTGATTCCCACTGAAACACAATTCAATAATTGCCCCAGCAACTAAAAAATCGAAGCACCCACTGCGCCTTTTTTACGGAAAGAGAAAAACGAATTGAAACGCATTTGTGTAGGAGGAAGCGCGAAATGAAATGGCGCGATCACCGATAACACTGCGTTACAAAAGTCTTTTTGATGGAAGTAAAAGCAGCGCAACAGCTTCCGGTCGCTATTGGAATTTGATCACTTTTTCGACCTGAAAAAAGTGTCGGATCTTAACGCATATTCACCAAAGTCTAAATCGTATTAACTACCTTTGCCCCATGTTGAAATCAATGACAGGCTTTGGAAAAGCCACAGGAACATTCCAAACGAAAAAAGTGTCGGTAGAAATCCGATCGCTTAACAGTAAATCCATCGATTTAAATGCACGCGTTGCGAGTCAATACCGTGAGGTTGAGCCAGATATCCGAAAATTGGTAGCCAAAGAGCTCAGCCGTGGAAAAGTGGATGTTTCTGTTTCGATTGATAGCATTGGCGATGAAAGCGCTACAAAGCTTAACTCAGGCTTGGCAAAATCGTATTATGAAGATTTGAAATCGATCAATGAGGCTATTGGTGAAGAGACGCAGGATTATTTGGCGTTGATCATGCGCATGCCTGATATCTACAATACCGAACGTGAAAGTTTATCTGATGAAGAAAAAGCGTGGGTTCTCGATTTGGTAAAAGAAGCTACGAATAAGCTCAATGATTTCCGCCGCAAGGAAGGAATGGAGTTAGAATCTGAGTTTCAAGATCGTATTGGAGAGATTCGTGGATTTTTGGCAGACATTCCAAAGTACGAAGACGAACGCATTCAAATCATTCGCGAGCGCATGAAAAAAGGCTTGGAGGAAATTGAATCGAAAAGCAGCTACGACGAAAATCGTTTTGAGCAAGAAATGATCTACTACATCGAAAAGTTGGACGTTTCGGAAGAAAAAATGCGCTTGTCGAATCACCTCGATTACTTCTTGGAAACGATGAAAACTGAAACGGCAGGAAAGAAGCTCGGTTTCATTACGCAAGAAATTGGTCGCGAAATCAATACGCTTGGAAGCAAGAGTAATCACGCGAAGATGCAAGTGCTCGTGATCGGCATGAAAGATAATTTGGAAAAAATAAAGGAGCAAATCCTGAACACATTGTAGAATCTTCCGTAGGAACGACTATGAAACCATTTGAAAACAAAGGGAAATGCATCATTTTTTCAGCCCCATCCGGAGCGGGAAAAACCACCATTGTGCATGCACTTCTGGAAAAAGACCTTGGTTTGGAATTTTCGGTTTCTGCCTGTAGCAGAGATCCACGACCGAATGAAGTACACGGGGAAGATTATTATTTTCTCGGCGTTGAAGGCTTCAAAGAGAAAATTGATGAGGATGCGTTTATCGAGTGGGAAGAAGTGTACACCAACAACTTCTACGGTACCTTACGCTCGGAAATTGAACGCATTTGGTCGCAAGGAAAAACGGTTATTTTCGATGTTGACGTAATTGGTGGACTTTCCCTCAAGCGATTGTTTTTGGATGATGCTTTTGCCGTATTCGTGCAGCCTCCCAGCTACGAAGAGTTGGAAAAACGTTTGCGTGGAAGAAGCACTGAATCTG
>JABXHO010000154.1 GCA_013373595.1 Flavobacteriales bacterium
TAATCATGCTTTCCATCATTTGCGTAGCAACAATCACCGGTTTTGAATGAGATCGTCCTTTACTGATCAGCATTTTTTGAATCAATGGAACGTTTTGGTAAGGAATTTCTACTCCTAAATCTCCACGAGCAACCATCAAGGCATCACTTGCGCGGATGATATCATCAATATCGTCAATCGCTTCTGGCTTTTCAATTTTAGCCACAACTTTTGCCTTACACTTACGCGTTTGGATGATGTGTTTCAACTCAATGATGTCTCTGGCGGAGCGTACGAATGATAATCCAACCCAATCTACATTGTTTGTTAAGGCAAACTCTAAATCCACCAAATCTTTTTCGGTCAAACATGGAAGCGAAATCTTTGTATTCGGAAGGTTAACTCCTTTTTTAGAAGATAAAATACCACCGTGCAATACCTTCGCAGCGATTTCCGTATCGGTTGTCGAAATTACTTCGAGTTTGAGCTTTCCATCGTCGAGCAAAATAAACTCACCCGCAGAGCTGTCTTTTGGAAGCTGCTTGTAATTGATGGAAAATTTTTCGGCTGTCCCTTCGATGTCTTCGGTAACGATGGTTACGGTTGAACCATTTACCAATTCTACACCGTTATCTTTCATCACACCAGTACGGATTTTTGGTCCTTGTAAATCGGCAAGAATTGCAGTGTTCATTCCTAACTCATCATTGAGCTCGCGAATAGTTTCAATTACAGCACTGTGATCCTCATGACTTCCATGTGAAAAATTCAATCGACAAACGTTTACTCCTTCGAGGATCATTTGCTTCAATACTTCTTTGTTGCTGGATGCAGGTCCAAGTGTTGCAACTATTTTCGTTCTTTTCATATTTATCTAAATACTAAATTCTCAGCAGAATCGATTTCTTCAGGTTCAAAAAGATAGACTCCCAGAACACTTTTGATCGTTTTTAACTGCTTCACTAATTGTTCAATGTTGATGGCGTAGTTGTCACATAAGAAAAGAAAATAGTCGATGGAAGGTTTTTCTGGAATGAGATAATTTCCGTGCATTTTGTTTTTAACAAGGAAATAATCCAAACGGTTTTCTTCATCGGTGAACTCATACATAGAATGTGATGAGACAGTTTCTCCTTTTCTATTTGTTATAATATAATTTTCCTCACAACGACTGAGCTGAATTGCAAGACATTCGTTGATGCCCCATGCTAATCGGTAGTCGCTGTGATGTGAACAAATTCCGATCATATCGAAATCAAAAGTTTGCTCAAAAGCAAGCGTATATTTCTTTTGCTTCGCCATCTTTGCGAAAGTACTGATTTTGTTGGCTCAATTGTTATCTTCTGTTAAAGATAAAATGATGTTTCTGTAAATAAAACGGGGTGGAAACCTGGAATTAGAGGTTCTTTTTTTGATCAAATTCCCTTCTTAAATAGAAAATTCATGGTTTTTTCTCAAACAGTTCACGGGTTAGTAGAACCGTTCACTCAACATACCGTTCACTTCATTAACAGATTTTAACAAGTAGCTAGTTGAGTTCTCAGCGCCAGTTCCTTGGCATATAATTTGGGCGTTTTAGGTCATAACTTTAAATTATTAATTATGATCGCAAAGAAAAATCCGAAGGTGGACATGGAACGCAAAAGAGTGGCCATCTTCAATGTTGGACTTTTAGTAGCAAGCTCGTTTACGCTTGCAGCTTTTACCTATTCGGAGAAAACAATTGTTAAGGAGGAAAAGCTAGCCGTAGCAGTAGAAGAAAACATCACGTTTGATGTATCGGAAAAGGAGCCTGAACCAGTAATTGAACGTCCGAAGCAGCCTGAACAACCTCAACAAGATCAGCAACAGAACCAACAGCAAAACTTGGGGAGTCAAACGGCCGTATCTGAACAGACCACAGCAAAAAACAATGGTAAAGTTGGTCCCAAATTGCCAGATGGTCCCGGAGGTTTTGGGTTTAGTCTTCCAGGAGGAAAGGTGGAGATAGATCCAGTTGATGACATCAAGATTCCAGAAATTGATGCTCAATACATAGGTGGACGTAAGGCTATGATGGAAAAAATCGTTTCTGTTCAGAAATACCCAGAGATTGATCGAGAATTGGGCATTCAAGGAAGAGTTTACGTTTCATTCGTAGTAGAGAAAGATGGTTCAATTACCAATGTAAAGACAGAAAGAGGAGTATCTGAAACGCTTGATCGCGAAGCAGTTCGAATTATTAAAACCTTCCCTAAGTGGAAACCTGGAGAAGATAAGTACGGTGTGGTTCGTACGCGCGTGCGTATGCCGATCGTATTTGTTCTACAGAACTAAAATAAATTCGTGCTGAATAGCACGGAAGCGACTGCCAATGGGTGGTCGCTTCTGTTCTTACCTAAATCTACTTAATATGAAATACATACTACTGATGTTTGGCGTGTCCCTGCTTGGACAAAGCTGTGTGGGTGTTCCTAAAACGGAAGGTGAAACCCATGAACTTTCGGATGAAGAAATGAAAAATCGCGTAGAGGTGGAGGAGATTGAATTTGATGCTGAAGAAGAGGTCAAAGATTCAAAAAATGTTCAAGTGTCAGTTGATATCGAGAGAACGAGTCCTTCTTCGTCCTTGGGGAAGATGGAGAATGAGGTTTGCAGAGAATTTCCGCCGCTTGAAATATATACGAGTGGGCATGATGAAGCTGCTCATGTCAACATTTTATCAACTTATCCTAGATCGAAAAAAACAGTTCGTATGAGGTGTATTCCACCTTTGTCACCGTCGGATTTAACTCAAGTGCCAGATGAATACGGTGTTTATGATTTTTCAGATATCGAAGCGCAATACCCTGGCGGAGTCCAAGAAATGAAAACCTTCATTGCAGAAAACTTGAAGTATCCTGATCCAATCGGTTGTTACCAAGGACGAGTTTACGTTACGTTTCTCGTTGAAAAAGATGGTTGTGTAACGCATGCTGAAGTGATGCGCGGAGGAATATCCAAAGAACTCAATGAAGAAGCTTTGCGTGTAGTTCGAGCTATGCCCAACTGGATTCCAGCGAAACATAACGGCAAGGTTGTTGCAGCAAGGTTACGACTGCCCATTAATTTTGATTTACACTAATATTTATGAAAAAAATAGGACAATTGTTTTCTTTTCTGTTGGTGAGTTTGATGTTCGTAACATCCTGCACAGAGCCACGAATAGAGAAAGATGAATCTAAGGAAAATAGGGAAATAGTAGAAGTGAAGGATCTCGAAGAGGAAGATGCTTTAGTTGCCGATACGACCGATGTGGAGCCTGTAGCAGCGAAGTTGTCTCCACCTCCCGAACCCATTCCTCCCGTGGATCCGATTCCGCCGGGACCTATGCCCGAGCCTTATCCTGATCCAATGCCAGATCCAATCAAACCCATCATGCCACCTCCACCACCTCCACTCCCAGAGAGAAGGCTTAAAGAACCAGAAGTCATTCAATTTCCAGATGTGGAAGCGACGTACCCAGGAGATACTCCCACGGATAATAAGAACATGATAAAGTTCATTCAGGAAAACCTTCACTACCCGGAAGTCGACAGAGAAAACGAAATTCAAGGGAGAGTGTATGTCGCATTTGTTGTAGAAAAAGATGGAAGCTTAACGAACATCGAGGTGATTCGGGGAATTTCTCAAACAATGGACAGAGAAGCAGTTCGTATTATCCGATTAATGCCAAAATGGATTCCTGCCCAATCGAATGGGAAGATTGTTCGAAGCAGAGCGCGTTTGCCGATCACTTTTACATTACACTAGAAATAGTATACATCTCTCATTCCTATAAAGAGACCGACCGATTAGCTATTCAGATCGGTCTCTTTGTATTAATTGTTTGCCTATTCTTTCACGATTCGACGAATAGTAGTTGTTCCGTTTGAGGTTATCTGTGCAATATAAATGCCGCGGCTAAGATGGCTTAGGTCGATTGTCGTTTCATGAAAGATGCCGATAACTTTGCCCGTTGTTGATTGAATCACAATTGATTCAATTGGAGTGTCACTTTCCAGTGTTATCGATCCTTGGGTTGGATTTGGATAAACACGAACAGTGGAAATACTTGATGTTTCTATACCAGCGTCCATAACTGTGATTGAATTGGAGACAGCGCTGCAATTGTTGGAGTTAAGAATTTCGCAGTAATACGTTCCATTTGTGCTGAAGGTGAAATTATTACTGGTCTCTCCTGAGATTGGACCGTTGGCATCATACCACTGATAACTTACATATCCAGGATCGGCTTCAAGTACACCATTATTTTGACTAATCATCACAGTGAATGACGCGCAAGATGGGAAGCGATAAAGTTCACCTCGTCCGAATGGACCTCCGATAACCCAGTCGTTCGCTCCAGTGTAAATGTATCCATCGAATGCGACTACATCTGATTGATTTTGGCTCGATGATGATAAAGGACCTGGCGATACTTCGTCGAGCATGATTGGAGCATTTATTCCATCGTATCGGTACAATTCTCGACCTAAGTTCGAACCTTCATCTGCCCAAAAATATAATTCATCATCAATGATACTGCGGATAAGTAATTGGTTGGAATAATTCGACACAGTATAATTAGTCACCATAACAGGGGCGTTCACGCCATCGTATTCCCAAATATTGTTGTTTCCGTTGGCATCTGAAGCTGCAAAAACGACTTTGTTGTTTAATAATCCAAAACCATATGGGTACGATTCATTGGGAAAACCATTGTTCGTACCAGGAGCAAGATCTGCGAGGAGTGATGGAGCATTTACGCCATCATACGTATAAAGTTCCGTTCCGATTGCGTCGGTATACGCATTGAAATAGACGTTGCCATTTATTGATGCTAGGGAAGAAGGGTATGAATCATCAATTCCTGGATTGAGATCTCCCAGAAGAACAGGAGCATTTATTCCATCATATTCCCATAACTCTTGACCATGAATATCATCATATGCCGCGAACACTAACTTTCCGTTGTTGACGCAAAACTCACCAGGTGAAGAACTATTTGGACCAGGATTGATATCCGCAACCATGAGTGGTGCATTTACTCCATCATATTTCCAGAGTTCATATCCATTTGTTCCGTCGTCTCCAGTAAAGTACAGTTCATTATTGAAGATGTAAAAATTGTAGAAGTCGGATTGGAGATCAGTTGAAATAGTGGGAGCTCCAGTGTTAGTAAATTCATAAACGTGTTGTTGCGTTCCGTCATTGGCTTTAAAGAATAGTTTCCCATCAAATATGAATAAATCCGAAGGATTACTACTGTTCGGTTGTTGCTGGGTATTCACGCCAGGGTACAAATCAACAACTTGAGATGTTGTGATTCCGTCTGTTTCCCATAGTTCCGCGCCATCAGGTCCAGTTGCTTTGAAGTAAAGTTTATTTTGGTAGGTTGTTAATTCGGCTGGTCCTGAGCCATAATTACCATTAAAAATATTCTCAGCCAACGATACATTGGTGCCATCAAATTTGAACAATTCTTGTCCGACTACGCCGTCATTTGCACTGAAGTACAAGTTGTTTTGAAAAACGGCTAATGATGGAATTCCTCCGGTGAAGGCGCCTGGCCACACATCTTCTACGATGGACGCAGTTGCTCCGTCGTATTCCCACAATTCATTGAGCGTTGCTGGCTGGAAGGCTTCAAAGTAGAGTTTGTTGTTATAAACGGTCAAGTACCTTGGGTTACTCGATCCAGCCGGGTTGATGTCGATTAAGGTAGGCGTAATGCCATCTGTTTTATACAGTTCCGTCCCATTTACGCCATCGTTACCCACAAAGTATAGATCGCCGTTGATAACAGCCAAGTCGTTGTAAGCGTTTGACAAGCCATTTTGTGAACCCGTTTGTAGATCGAAAACCAAGGATGGCGAATTGACACCGTCGTACTTTCTAAGTTCCAGACCGTAGGTGTTATCATCTGCTGAAAAATAAATCTCATTGTTGAAGACAGTCATGGAGGTAACACTCGTGAAACCTGCGGAATTTGGAACCAAGGTGACTGGATTCGTGCCGTCATATTTCCGGATACCATTCGAGTAGAAGTACAATTCACCGTTAAATGTAGTCATGGTGCGAATGGGACAGAAATTATTGCCTCCGTTTACAGTAAACAAAACAGTGGGGTTGTTGGCGCTATCGAATTCAGTTAATTCCCATTGACTGGTAGCGCTATTATACGCCATGGCGATTAATTTATTGTTGAATTCATACAGCCCTGGGAAGCTACTAATTGCCTGTGCGTTCAAGTTCATGATCGATACAGGAGGATTCGTTCCGTCGAATTTTTGAAGCTCCATTGGACCACTTCCAGAAGTTGTGGTAAAGTACAAATGATTATCTGCTACGGTCAGGTAGCTAGGCGTGGAGCTGTTGCTTAGTGGTGCAAGGTCGAACGCCAGATTACTTGAAACACCATCGAAGCTCACGAGTTCTCTTCCATAACCTGGTGTTTGAGCTTGGAAGTAAAGTTTCCCATTGAACTCTGTAAGAAATTGAGGGGTGGAGCTGAATGTGTATTCTGGTGCTGCAATGCCTATATCTTCGACGAGTTCGAGCGTTTGTGCGTAATTAAAAGTTGTGCTGGATATAGCCGATACGCTCAACGAAAGGAGTATTGTTTTTATCGTTTTCATAGTTTGAATTATTAAACTTTCAAACAAAAGTGACGACATTGACATCAACTAGAAAAAGCGCTTTGTGAAATGTGATTCTAATTTATAAGGAGCGCATTTGACCCGATAAAAAGTGGAATGCGAAGCAAACGCTTTCGATTGTTTTTCGCAGAAATCCCCCGCTAGAAAATAGATTTTTGTGGTAAGATAATTTCTACGCGTGTACCGCAAGCGCCGTCCGAATCGACTAAGTCGGTTATCGTGAAACCTGGGTTTCCACTCATTTGCGATTTATACATGTTGAGTCGTTTGCGAATGGCTTTAATCGCGAATGACTCATGACCTCCGCCTTGTCGCTCTTTGATTTCTTGAGCGGCTTTTCGCCCGATTCCGTTATCCTCAACGATGCATTTTACATGGTCATACTCCACAATAAACTTAACGGATAGCATTTTATCTTCCGTTTTATGATGAAGTCCATGGAGAAGTGCATTTTCTACGAAGGGTTGAACAATTAAGGAAGGAACCAAAACGTCATCTTCTCCCTCTAGTTCAATGGTGAAATTGAAATCATCTTCGAAGCGTAGCTTTTCCAGTTTTAGATACACTTCAAGAAATTCAAGCTCGGAAGTGATGGGGATAAATTCCTCATTCGAGTAGGTAAGCACATTCCGAACGAGCTTCGAGAACAGAACCAAATAATCATACGAACTCTCAATTTCCGAATTCAAGATTAACGATTGAATGGAATGAAGCGAATTGAAAATGAAGTGAGGATTCATCTGTGATCTCAGAGCACGCAATTCGGCCTCAACAAAGTTGGACTTTAGCTCCTTTTTAATCATTTCTTCTCGCTCGCGACGTTTTAGAATCTTGATGCGATACCTTAGAATAAGTGTAAAAATGAAGATGATCGAGATGCCGACCATGATAATGAACCATGAGGTCAGCCAGTAGGGTTGCTTAATTTCAAAAGCAAATGATTTCACTTCACTCCTCGCTCCATAGTAATCAGCAAATACTTCAAAGGTATAATTGCCAGGCGGGAGGTATTTGTATTCAATCATTCCCGTTCCGGCAGCTTTCGTGTTCCATTCGTTTTCAAAGCCCTTGATGCGATATTGGATGCGGACAGCCTCGCCCAGAGCTGGGTTTCGATGATCAACATAAAAAATGAAGTCATTTTGATTGTACGAAAAGCGATGATTTCCAGATTGCTTGATCGTTTTATCTGCCACAACAATCGAATCGAGGTACACATGAATCTCGTTCTTCTTTTGCGTCAATTGCTGTAGGTCAAGGGAAAGAATATTCGCATTTTCGATGAGTAACCACATGCGATCGTCGCTGAGGTCAAACTTGTTTACGCCTCCAATGGCGCCTTCGGCAATGCCAATTCGATGTATATCTCCGCTAATCAAATTCATACATTTGACCATGTTTTCTGATAACACGTACAACATGTTGTCTCGAATCGCTAATTGTCTAATTCGATCGGTATTCGACGTTGAGCTAAACGTATATTGTTTAATCATTTTACCATCGTCAAAAACGAGTACACCATTGTCGAGTGTTGCGCACCACAGGTATTGATCATAGAAAAGAATGTCCTCGCACCTGATTTTTTCATTTTTGAAGAGAAGCTCACGTTTGACACCGTCTTTTCCAATTGAAAATGTACCATTGAAATCAGAGAAGTAAATGATTTTTTGGAGCGTATCAGCAGTAATTGCTTGTGTTCTCGATCGACTTTCCTGAAGATTGAAAACATGATCAGCGTTTTCGAAGTTAAGCCATTTTAGTTGTGGCATAAACGTGTTCGCACCCATACGGAATAGTCCTTTGGAAGTGGCAAGCAAGATCGTATTTCTGTCCACGACGAAAACGTCGTTCAATGTAGGAAGAGTGACTTCTTTCGGGGTGGGGTTGTAATTGTCGTACGTTAACCCTTTGAACTCGTCATTAGTTTTGAAATCAAAGCCTTCATTCCAAAAAATAGAATTATAAAAATGCGTTTGCTCGTTTTGGATCGTACGTGTTTTTCCGTCGTATAACATGATTCCATTTCCCATTTGAGAGTAGAACACACGATTGTCTTTTGTTACGGAAAAGTCGCGTATTTTCTTCAGTCTATCACCAAAAGGGTGATCAATCATATTGGCATTCGGAATCACAATGATACCGCTCCCGAAGGTTCCGAGGTAAATGGTGCCTGTTGATGAAGCCGAAAACGCGGAAATAAAATAGTTTTCGAAGTAGGTTTCGCTTACTTGAATTTCGCCATTCTTGCTGGTGAAAATATTCAGTCCACTTGATGTCTTCAGTCCCCAAACTTCATTTTTCGAAGCTGGAAACATACGGTTTTTGTAGTCGTTCGACAGTGATTTTTTGGAGTCTCCATTGGCCGTGTAAATGCCGTATGGTTCTAGAATGGCGAGTTCATCGTTCAAATAAAAGAATGATCTCGACATCACGTAAGCAGAATCTCCCGAAGAATTTCGATATTCTTTGAGTTGTCCTACGCCGTTTTCAATTTCAAGATACCCCGTTCTTTGTCTATTTGAGATCAAAACACGTCCGTCAATGAGCCTGCTTAGTTCCCATCCCAAAACGTCATTCGATGCTGTATCGACAACACGGGTGAATGTATTTTCATCGGTGATCCGCAAGCAGCTTCCCTTCGAGAAATAGAAGAGGTCGCCATCTTGACAAAAAAGTTGAATTCTGTTCGTAATATATTCCTCGGGTACTGTACAGTAAAGTGTGATGAAAGCATCCTTTATTTTGAAAATTTGTCCTCCCAGATTATGACAAAATATGGAGCCATCCGAGTTTTCTACTAAGCCAAATAGAGAGCGGTTGGCCGCTTGTTGATTTGAGGCAATCGGTTCAAAATGTCCGCTTCGATATACGTATACTCCCGTGTTTGTTGAGGCATAAAGTTTCCCCTCCTTGGTTTCCAAAAGCGAGTATACTTCGACGTTTTCGAGTTCCTTTTCCCCGATGAAGAAGTGCGCTGGAGACTGAGCAAGAGAAGGGAATGCCAGTAGTGCAAACAAGCATAAAACGAGTGAAATATCAAATCGTATACTCCTCAATTACATCATTATTTGTTCAAAATCGCTAATCCTTCCGCGCGCAATTTTCATTCTCACATCCTTTTTCAGAAGGATCGTGTATTCCTTTTTATTGAAGCGTTCAATGTAATCAAGATTTACAATACTAGCCCTGTGTGAACGGAAGAATCTCGGGTCATCTCCTAATCGATTTTCGAAATATTTTAGGTTCTTACTCACCATGAAGTTTTCGGTATTCACCATGTGAAACGTCGTATATGAACCGTTTGCTTCAATCGCAATGATCTCGTCAAGGTTGATGATTCTTCGGTTTCCAACTTCAGGGATAATTATTTTTTGAGTCGTTTTTTCTTGGATTGAATTGAGTAAGTGTTGGTACTCCTGTGTCTTTATTTTTGCGGTAACGGAGCTTTCAAGTTTTTGGAGAGATAGCGTAAGTCTTTCGCGTTCAATTGGCTTCACGATGTAATCCATCGCGTTGAGCTCAAAGGCACGGATCGCAAATTGATCGTAGGCGGTAACAAAAATGATTTCGAAGTCGATTTCATCAAAAAAGCGCACGATTTCGTATCCCGCATATTGAGGCATTTGTACGTCTAAAAAAACAACCGTAGGTTTTAACTCGTTGATTTTATCGACGGCTTCGGGAAGATTACTGCATTCCGCAAGTACATCTACTTCAAAATTCGATTTTGACAGAAGATTTCTCAAAACGCTTCGTGCTCGAGACTCGTCATCGACTATTATTGCGGAAAGTTTATTCGACATACTTTGTAGTTTCTTATCGTGCAATTAAGCAAAAGAAATGGACTTTACTGGAGCTTCACGCATTATGCTGTTCGAGTGAGAAATCAGATTTCTTTTGTGAAAGATATTCGAGCGAACGGTTTTCATTCACTTGACTTTGTGAACTGCATTTCTAGTTTGTAGAAGGAAATTCGAGATAGATCGTTTATTGTTCTCCATCGAGGTAATAACTAATGTTGCTTACAAAGATTTCTTGATCCTTCAAAAGTTCATTGGATGAATTCAATAGGATATCGCCCATAATAGCTGATGGCATACCTTCCTTGTATCGCATGTCCAGACGAATTACGTATTTTGAGTCTGTCAATTTTGTGCCTTTCTCGCGCTTAATTCCGCCGCCATAATCCCATCCGAAACCGTAGAAGTCAAAATCTTGTCCATTCCATTCTACCAATTCTTCTAATGGCATTCCCAAATAGACTCCAGATTCAGTTCCGAGCATTTGAATTCCCTTCTCATCAAAATTCTCATCGTATTTAATGTAATTTGCTTCCACGAAGCTCAAATCTCCTTTATCATCCCAAAGGTATTTTACTTCGTGAGTCGTTGCTGGGTTCGTAACAATTGTATGATCGTACTCAACAGTTCCTTCTTGATAGAGCGAGGTTCCGTGTTCTACTTCATCCTCCCCATCAAATCGCGCTTTGATTTGTTCCGGTGTTGTCAAAGTGATGTAGTCGTCGAACTTAAATGCGGATAATTCCAGTTTCGTTACCTGAGCAGACGGCTCATCAGGATTGTCTACTTCGTTCTTGTCTGAAGTCGTATTCTCTATGGTTCCGCTTTTTTTCTCGTCGGTAGTATTCTGATCCGTAGAGTTGGAGCAACTGGAAGCGCTAAGTAACAATGCGGAAGCAAAAAGTAAGGTGAGTTTCATAGTCTTTATTTTTTGATCTGTCGGTTTCTAAGTAATTGGGCTGATCAACTGATTACGTGTCCATCAGCAGTTTTTCGTTTAGTCAAAGTTAGATATTTCTGAGCTAGTACTGTTTCATAATAAGAACTTCTGACGGGTCGTAGGTCCATTCGCATAAGCCCCATTTGTACCTGAATGTGGAACCGTTAATGTCGTCTACTGGTAAACTGACAAATGAGCGTCCATTAACTGAGAAATAGTTTTTGGGAGAATGATGAATGTCATATTTACGTTCACTTTTTACCACTGACTTAAATCCCTCATACTTGGAAAGTGTTGTTCCGTCGTACAATATATTGGCACCATAGTCTTCGAAGTCGAGATAATGTAGAATGCGTCGATCTCCAATTTTGTAGGCAGAAAAATCATGTGATAAGTTCGACCAGTATCCTTTAATTGCTACTTTCCATTTGGTAGAGACCATAACAGGTTTTTTCGAGACGTCGTACTCAACCAAGAACCAGTCGGGTTTTCCATCGTTCGACTTGTGTAGATAGCCAAGAATGAGAAACTTGCTGTTCACATATCCAACACAACCAATGTATTGCTGTGTGTGCTCATCACTGCGCAGTCCAACAAGTGAGGAAGGAAGATTGAGCGATTGCAAACCATTACTTTTTCTACTGTAATAGAAGAGGTCATATCCTTGATTGTCTGATGTTCGCGCAGCGTAAAACACATTGTCGTTCACAACGGAAAGCATCATTTTTGCATCTTGAATTTGCTCATATCGCGTTTTCCATTGTAAGTACAGATCATCTTTTGCTAAACCGTAAGGATCTTCACTGATTTGGTTATGCGTGAGAACAACGTCTTTTTTCGTTTCGGGATCGAACATGTGTAAGTTTCGTTCGGTAATTGTTTGAATCCATGCACCACCAGAACTTCTTTTTCCTTCACTTTCTTGAACAATTGAGAACAACTTATTGTCGTAAAAAACCATGTAAACAAAATCATTCTCTAAGTATTTCGTGCTTTTGGATACCAAATTTGACGAGTTATACGTGTCAGGGGCGTCGTACATGAATGTAAAGTCTTTCCCGTCGAACAAGTGGTAACCGCTTTTTCCATTGATTGTGATATTGACTACTACGAAATCTTTCGATTGGAACAGAACATCGTTTATTTCTGAGAATGTATATTTTCGGTTCTTGTATTCATCGATCATTTTTTGGACCTCAGGATCATTTTTTATTTTTTGAAATGACGTCATTTCTTCGTTCGTTTCATCCATCTCAGTCACTACTTTAATGAGTGAATAGTGAAGCATATCACTAATCAGAAAAGGTTCAAATTTTCCATTGATGTATTCATACAAGTACATTGAACTTTCTTTTGGCTCAGTATTGATGTCTTTTCGAAATTCCATTTGAGGAAGTACTTGTTCGGGCTTGCGCTTCATGATAGAAGAGTTGTAAAAGCTGGCAAAGATTCTCCCTTTTACTTTGAAACATACGCCGGCGTATTCCATCGGTTTTTGGTTGTCTGGGAGTGTTTTGTCCGTGATTCTCGCGAAAATTTCGGCTCCCAAAGGCCTTGGACTCATAGGAGGATTGATTTTTTGTTCATTTTCACCGTCAAACAAAACCAGGCTGTATTGTGCAATGCCATCAACCGTTTTTTTGAAGGTCAAGAAGGCAGAGGAGCCATCGTCTACTACAACAGCTTTCGAGTTGAATTGCCCGTATTTGTTATACATGTCGTACAGAGGTTCGATTCCCGCTTGAGACATAAACGAAATTAGTAGTAGCGCGATGGTGGAAGATAAATACTTCATTGATTCAAGTTGGTAAAATTAATTGTCGTGTCATTTTGTAGGCAATTCATTGCTCAATGAGTGGAGGAGGCGGATCTGTACGCTTGATTAGTTCAAAATAATTCGCTCGAAAACGGACTGGCCATTTATTTGTGCTTCGATGAAATAGGCGCCGCGTTCAAGATGAGATAAATCGACTGTTTTAGTGTGGTGGGCCTCGAGAACACACTGTCCAGACAAGTTGAATACGCTAATTTTCGTTGGTTGATCCGATAACAACGAGATGATTCCGTTGGTTGGATTCGGGAAGAACCGCAGTGTTTGGTCTGCTTCAGGGTTCGTGATGGAACTCGAGTTCTCCGTGAGTTTGGTTAACGAGTTTTTGGGTATAGCACCGAGTGTTTGCCCGTCGTATGTCACTTTTGTCGTGTATACACCTGCTACAGGGTCGAGTTCAAACAAGGTTCCTTTGTTGTTGGCGCCACCTAAACTTGTAAGGCCGAAAAGCGTGTTATTCGTTCCAACAATGAGGCTTCCTTCAGGTGAGTGCCCCGAGTTCGTTGAAAAGTCATAAATGGAATTGAGTGTTTCTGTTGTGAGGTCGAACTCGAAGATTGTTCCTAGGTCTGAACTCCCTCCGTTGAATGTCGTTCCATACACTTTGTCGTTGATCGTTTGCTTAGTCAAACTGGAGAATGGAAGTCCCCCAGTCGTGGCGCCGTCAAAATCGGAAATTTTCGTGAGGGTTTCACTCACCATGTTATATTTGAAGAGTACTCCTTTGTTATTGGTTCCTCCGAGTGTGGTCATTCCATACAGCACATTATTTTGCAATTCAACAAGGCTTCCTCCACTCGGGTACTGGCCATTTGTTCCATCAAATTCCGCTTTTATGGTGTATGTATTCGTATTCAAATCATATTCGAAAAGCACCCCGAAATCTGCAGCGCCTCCATACCCCGTTAAGCCGTAAAGTTTCCCATTATTGGCTTCTACAAGATTTCCAAGCGGGAAGTATCCGCTGGCGGTTGAAAAATCATATTTTTTAGTGAGTAGTTCTAAGTTTGGATCCCATTCGTATAACACACCGCGATCGTTCAGTCCTCCGCTCGCCGTTAAGCCGTAAAACTTACCATTACTCGCGAGAAAGGGAGATTCGACGGGGTTTTCGCCATTTTCAAGACCATTGAAATCCACTTTTTTCGTATACGAATTTGAATTAGGATTCCATTCGAACAGCACGCCAAGATTGTTCATGCCTCCTTCGAACGTAGTGCCGTAAAGTAAGCCGTTTGGAGCCTGTACAACCTCGCCAAGTGGCGTTTTTCCGTGGTGATAGCTCTCAAAATCGAGCACTTTTGTGAAGGTTTCCGTTAGGTGATCATACTGGAACAATGTTCCTTCATTATTCATCCCACCTTCTTTGGTTGTGCCGTACAATTTACCATCTGTAGCTTTAATTAAACTACAATGAGGACGTGATCCGTTGGCAGTTCCATCGAATGTGAATTTTACTTCAAAAACGTCAGTAGTTGAGTTGTATTCGAAGAGCGTTCCTAAATCCATTGAAGCCATTCCGCCATAGCGAGTCGTGCCGTAAAATACGCCATTTGAAACCTCGATCAAACTGCCCATCGGTCGGTTGCTGGGAACAAGATCAAAGTTGACTTTCTGGGTATACGTGGAAGTAGTTGGATCAAATTCAAATAGACTTCCTGCGAGAGTAGAAGTGGTTCCTCCGAGCTCTGTTAAGCCGAATAAGTTTCCATTACTTCCTTCTATCAGATTTCCGAATGGATTTCGTCCAGTGTTTCCGTTAAAGCTGTGCACAACGGTGTACGTGTCGGAGGATAAATCATACGAAAATACGACACCGTAATTATTTCCTCCACCTTCATATGTCATTCCATAGAGCTTATCATCCGAATGCTGAATAACGTTTCCGAAGGGACTTTCTCCTTGCGTTGAATTGAAATCGAACAACTTTACGAGACTGTTCGTTGTGTAGTCATATTCAAACAGTACACCCAAGTCGAAGGCACCACCCGCAGATGATGTCGCATACAGTTTTCCGTTGTTTGCTTCGTAGAAACTACCAGCTGGATACTTCCCCTGATTTGTACCATCAAAATCGAGTTTTTTCGTGAGGGTATTGGTGGTTGGGTCTAGTTCGAAGATCGTTCCAAAATTATCCGTGCCTCCTTGACTTGTCATTCCATAGAAATTACCGTTGGATGCTTTTATGAGACTTCCCGTTGGCCATTTTCCAGTGGTTGAAGCATTGAATGTCGTAACAACGGAGTAATTCGATGTGTTGGGATCAAACTCGAATAAGATTCCATGACCATTTGGTCCTCCGTATTGCGTTGTTCCGTAGAATCGTCCGTTGTCATTTTCGACGAGATCGGATGTTGGCTGACTACCCAGAGCCTTCTCAAAATGGTAAACAACCCCATAATTGTTTCCACTGTCATCGGTGTTAAACAATGTGCCTCCATTGGCATTTCCACCTTCAGATGTTGTTCCCCAATATTTGGTGGTTTGTGCATGGCTAAACGCATGGATGATGAGGCATAAGATTGTGAGATAATAGGATGATCGCTTCATAGTTGATTTTTTGTGTTCCAATGTGAGTGGAAGGTTAGAGTTGTGATGAATAAGTTCAATTAAGAAAAGAAGGAGTAGACAGCAACCCCACTGAAAGGATTGCTGTTTGGACATAACGTATGAAGTATATCCGCTACCCCTAGAAACACTATCGATTTAATTGTAAATGATTTGTTTGAGTTTTTAGAAGGAAACGTTTCCAACAGATACCCGAATTGTTCCGTCCGGTCCATCTTGCCCCCATGTACCTTGTACGCCATCAGTGCCATGTTCTCCATGTGCTACTCCACCAGCACCAGCCATTCCTCCACGACCACCATCTACGGATAGGTTTCGAGTGAATTTTTTGCTAGCGGCAGATGTCGCAACAAGCGTGATGTTACCACCTCTTCCTCCATCAGAACCGTTCGTTCCGTTTCCAGCACGACACCAGTTTTCCCAGCAGTGACTTCCCATTTGTCCGTCGACACCAGGTTGACCATTTCTGTTACACGTAAGTTTTCCGTTTACCTGGAACTTTTGGTAGTTGTTTCCTTCTTTGACGTAAATGAGTTCTTCGCCAGTTTCTGAATGCTTCGTCATTTTTACTTCAATGCGTACGGTGGCTCCACCCGTTGTAACACTGATATCTTTGTTGTATTTGATGGGGAAGGTGAATTTTTTGCTTGCACTTCCAGCATATTTCGGCTTTACAGTAAACTCAACAATGTCGCGTTTTCCGGGAGGAGGGGAGAAGGAGCTAATGGATAAATATCCGCCTTTGCAGTGACAATGTCCTCCCCATTGGTCCGTTTTATATTCTTCCCCAATATTGGATGCTGTCTCAAAATCGGTAATGAAATCTTCGATGTATAAATTGCCGCCTAAATTGTGTGTTTTGTCTTTCGTTCCATCGGACAATGTCACTTCAATACCGAATGAAATATTTCCGCCAGCAATAGCCCCCATTTTTTCTGTGTCGTCCGTGAAAATTACCTTTAGTTCAGTCACTTCTTTGTGTTCGAGTGAGTACATTTCTCTGTTGGCTATTTCCGCTGCAGTTAGTTCTTTTTGGTCGATTGCGTATTTTTCAAATCCAAATCTGCGGTATGCTTCAATTTCTTTTGCCCATGTCGTTTTATTCTTGCCTTTTTTTCCAGCAATCCAAATGACATCGTGTACGTCGGGAGATGTGTTATCCTTCACTTCGTAACAAACAATGGACTTATCAGTGATGTACAAACTTTGATCTTTGCTGAAATACTCCATCACGAAAGGATCTTCGAAAAACCATTTGTTACTTGGGTACATTCGGTTGATGTAAGATTCAAATACAGTAGGTTCGTTGAGCGAGTTATCTTCATTGAGGAAGAAAGAAGTATTGATAGGACCTACATATCCTTCCTTGTCTTTTTGCAGTTCAATATAAATGTACCGCCCACCTTGGAGCATGTTCGACGTGTGATAAGGAGTAAAAGTAACGAGCTTGTTATTGGAAGGCCAACCTTTGGATACTGTTTCGAGACTTCGAGTAACTTTTGTGTCAACAGGAGCATTTTGCTTTTTTTCAAATTCCTTTACTTTCTTCTCAATGTTCGTAGAAAGTTTCTCCATAAAACCACCTCCGGATCGCTGAGAGTCCCAAACTTTTGTCGTGTCCTCTTGCGCAATTGTGAAGTATCCAATCAAGCAAAATAATGTGCTAACAGCAATTTTAATATTCATCGTTTCGTCGTATTTAAACTCGAAATTATTGAATATAGAATCACGAATATTACTCGAATTTGCGAGGTGCAATTACGGTTTGTGAATGGTGATTTTGGTCAATAAGATGACCGTACCCATAACGGGTATTCCGTAAAATGATCGTTTTACCTTGCGGTAAGAAAGGTTGTGAAAAGTTTAATAATCGCCGTTACACAAGAAAGAAAAGTTGAACACGCTCGTAAACGGTTTTTGTCCGCGCTGACGTTGCAACACCCACATATCCATCAATCCTCCTACACCCATCATGGCAGATGGAGAGGCATCTGTGATATCACTTTCTGTTACACCAAAATCATCTTTGATTTCTACGTCTATACGTGCTTTCCAGGTGTTTTTTGTGATGTCGTACGTGATGTATGTAAGTTCAACATGTAACTCTTGTGTTCCTCCAACCAAAATTTTCAATGTTGGACTAGAACTCCATGAAAAGCTTGGAGATGTAATTTGTGCTCCTTCTAGCGAACACTTGGTGAAATCACCTTTGTGGAGAATCATGTTTTCTTTGAACGTACTAATGATGTCCCGAATCAGTTTTTTTCCTTCGCTTGATTTTTTAATCGCGTCTGAAAGTCCACCATCATCAATCCAAAAACCGCCTTCTTGGCTCATGAATTTCTCTACAAATTGTCGCGCATATTCTTTCGCTTCTGATCGGTTGATGATATCGCCTGTAAACGCACCGACCTGAATTCCCGTAGTGAGGGTAAATTTCAAATCCCACGCTAGGTAAGAGTTGCTCATAAATTTGGTTGGATAGATCAACTTTTCAACCGTAGTTGAGCTTGGTTTTGCGTTTGATGATGAAACGAAATCTGGACCTGCACTACTTTGTCCCTTATGAAGTAAGGTAAAGGGTAAATGTTGCTGCGTTTTTCGTGCAATTGATTCCACTCTGGTAGCAAAATCTTTCTGGCATCTTTTGGCATTTGGACCATTGCTTCTAAGGCAGTGTAAGTTCCGTTTTGCTTCGACTAAATCAAACGTAATCATAGCTTTAGTATTTCTTATCTCGAAATGTTAATAGCAGTTTCAAAGGGTCTATTTTGATGGTTAGATCAAAAAAAACACACTCTTCAGCGCATTCTTCCTCACAATATACGAAAAAAGGCGTTCAAAAGAACGCCTCATTTATTGAATTCTGGAATCGTTGGTTGAATTCGATTAATCCAAACTTCCAATCATTTTTTTAGGATCTACCCAATTGTCGTACTCTTCCGCAGGAACATATCCCAAACGAACAGCTTCTTCGCGAAGTGTTGTTCCGTTTTCATGCGCAGTATTTGCGATTTCTGCTGCTTTGTAGTACCCAATTTTTGTGTTTAAGGCTGTTACCAACATCAATGAGTTGTTCAACAATTCTTGAATGCGTTTATGATTTGGCTCAATTCCTTGTGCACAGTTTTCATCGAAAGAAACACATGCATCACCAATAAGTTGTGCACTTTGAAGCAAGTTGGCAGCCATCATTGGTTTGAATACATTCAATTCGTAGTGTCCTTGCGTTCCTCCAACCGTAACGGCTACATCGTTCCCCATTACCTGAGCGCACACCATTGTGATTGCTTCGGCTTGCGTTGGGTTTACCTTTCCAGGCATGATAGATGATCCTGGCTCGTTCGCTGGAATGGTAATTTCACCAATTCCTGAGCGAGGTCCAGATGCCATCAAACGAATATCATTCGCAATTTTATTCAATGAAACAGCAAGTTGTTTCAATGCTCCGTGGGTTTCTACAATAGCATCGTGTGCTGCAAGCGCTTCGAATTTATTTTCTGCTGTGATGAAAGGAAGTCCCGTGAACTCCGCAATCTTCTTTGCTACCAATACGTCGTATCCTTTTGGTGTGTTCAACCCCGTTCCAACAGCTGTACCACCCAATGCCAATTCAGACAAGTGAGCAAGTGTGTTTTTCAAGGCTTTCAATCCATGATTCAATTGAGAAACGTATCCTGAAAATTCTTGACCAAGTGTTAGAGGTGTGGCATCCATCAAGTGTGTACGACCAATTTTCACTACATCTTTAAACGCTTCCGATTTAGCTTGAAGTGTGTCGCGTAATTGCTCAACTCCTGGAATTGTTGTTTCAATGATTTTCTTGTAGCAAGCAATGTGCATTCCCGTAGGGAAGGTGTCGTTACTTGATTGTGATTTGTTGACATCGTCGTTTGGAGCGATTGTTTTTCCACCATCTCCCAAAGTGTTTCCAGCCAAGACATGCGCACGATTAGCAATTACTTCGTTTACGTTCATGTTACTTTGCGTACCAGAACCTGTTTGCCAAATCACCAATGGAAATTGATCATTCAATTTTCCAGCAATGATTTCATCGGCTGCTTGTGAAATAAGGTCTCTTTTTTCTTCTTCCAAAACACCCAACTCACAATTTGCATGTGCAGCTGCTTTTTTTAGGTAGGCGAATGCATGAACGATTTCAAGAGGCATAGACGCCGCAGGCCCAATTTTAAAGTTATTACGTGAGCGCTCTGTTTGTGCTCCCCAGTATTTATCAGCAGGAACCTTTACCTCGCCGATAGTATCTTTTTCGATACGATATTCCATATGTATGTTATTGTTTAACCTGATAGTATTTCACTTGTAAAGGTGCGATTTTTTCGTCAAACCGCTTCCAAATAACCCGTTAATTCCTGATCAACTTTCCGTAAATGGAAAAAAATAAAGAGGATGTAAATCAAATTTAATTTGGGGCTTATCTTATTAAATAATTTCATTAATTTAGCGGCGTTAAGCAAACACAAAAATTATTGAGATGAGTGTATTCGGATTAGTATTGTTCCTTTTTATTGGCGGAATGGCATTCTGGCTATTGGTTTTCCTTATGGGATTTGCAGTTCCGTATTGGGTAACATTGGGAGCACTAGAAAAATTGCGCCCAAAGAGAATTTTGGAAGACGAGGAAGAATAATATTCCTTCATAGATAAATATTCAAGCCCGATGCGAAAGCGTTGGGCTTTTTTTTGTGGACGCTACTAAATAGTTATCAGAATGCCGCTTTTATAGCAGGGCAAAATAGATGAGTGAAACCCATTTATGCGAAAAACGCCTGCAATTTCGTAGATTTGGCACGTAATACGATTAAATGAAACACTTCCTATCCTTTTTACTCCCATTATTTGTTGGGATTAATGCGTACTCCCAAATCGACTTTAACAACTACCAGACCCTCCAATCCAAAGGTGATGTTCCAGCTGATTTTTCCGATTTAACATCTAAAAAAATCGAGGAAGGAATGACCGAACGTCGGACGGAAATTGGTTCCGCTATGGAGCAACGTGAGTTTCTCGAACAAACGGGATATGCCATCGATGAGTTGTTGCACTCAGGGCTGGTGGTTTACGGTGATGAGCTTTCCAGTTACGTTTCGTCCATTGGCGATAAGTTGTTGAAGGGGAATCCCGATTTACGCTCAAAACTGCGTTTCTACACCTTGAAGTTGAATGCAACGAACGCGTTTTCTACCGATCAAGGAATCATTTTTGTCACAACAGGATTGATCAGTCAATTGTCGAGTGAAGCTCAACTTGCGTACATTTTGGCGCATGAAATCTCTCACTATACGGAAAAACACGTGGTCGAAACATTTACGTGGAAGAAGAATAATCGATACGGTCGTGATTGGGTGGATCGAATGAGCGTTTATTCCAAAGACAAAGAGTTTTCAGCAGATGAACTCGCGGTAGACATGTATCGAAAGGCGGGTTATGCAAAAGAGGAGATCCTTACGACTTTCGATGTTTTGCTTTATTCTTATTTGCCATTTGATGAAGTTCCAATCGATCTAGACTATTTCGCAACGGATCAATTGTTTTTGCCAGAGTTTTTATTTCCAACCAAGGAGTATGAGATCACAGCAGATCCAGATGAGGATGACTCCAATAGTTCGCACCCAAATGTTTCCAAGCGTAAAGAAGCAGTACAAAAAGAGATAGATGGTGTCAAAAAGTCGTGGGGAACCACTGTAAACTCAGAGGGAGATGCACGCTTTTATGAATTGCGAAACATTGCCCGATTCGAATCTGTTCGAACGGATGTTGCCCAAGCAGCATTTGGTAATGCGCTCTATTCCATTTATTTGTTGGAGCGTGAATTTCCAGAGTCAATCTTTTTACAACGCATGAAAATGCACTCATGGCTTGGTTTGTATCAGTACGAATCGCTGTCACGAGTGAATAAAACCATTCTAAGTAATCGTGATTTGGAAGGACAGTCTGCTCCAGTACATTACTTCATTCGTAAGTTGAATAGAAAATCGTTAACAACGGTTGCGTTGCGGCATATCTACGATATTCATGAACAATACCCTGAAGATCTTGAAATCGGAGCGATGTACACGTACAGTTTAAAGTTGTTGGCGAAAGATGAAAAATTTGACATAGACGAGTATTCGGTGATGACCTTTACAGAGTATGCAGATTCGGTGGAATTGAAGCGGATTCAGGCAGAAAATGATACCTTATCATTAAAACCGGTTGAAGAGCCTAAGAAAAAATCGAAATACGATCGAATCAAGTCAAATGAATCGCCAGATGTAATCGATGAATCCATTGATTCTTTAAAGTACTATTATTATGGCTTGGCTGATTTAGTGAGAGATTCTTCGTTCTTGCAAGAATTGGAAAGCTATACTCCGGTTGAGTCGAATTTGCCTCCAGAAGAAGACTATAATGGAAGAAGAGGTAGAAAATATTATCAGAATAAGGCCTATGAAGAGCTAAAAATTGGGTCCGATGATGTGATTGTTGTGGAGCCTCGCGCCATTGATTACAGCAGAAAGGGCGTTGATTTGGTGAAAAGTGAAAAACTGGAAGGGATGTTTGCTGATGCCATTGTTGA
>JABXHO010000005.1 GCA_013373595.1 Flavobacteriales bacterium
GAAGAAGCACTGAATCTGAAGAAAAGATTGCACAACGCATGGGTAAAGCCCGCAAAGAATTATCGTTTGCCGAAGAATTTGACATGGTGTTGATCAACGATAACTTGGATCAAGCCATCGAAACGGCAGCAGAAAAAGTTCGAGAATTTATCGCAGAAGCATGAAAATTGGTTTGTATTTCGGGACGTTTAATCCGATTCACGTTGGACATATGATCATCGCGAATTACATGACCGAACACGTCGATTTGGACCAAGTTTGGATTGTTGTTTCTCCTCAAAATCCGCTCAAAAAGAAAAAAACATTGCTCCCCGACTATCACCGATTGGCGTTGGTACGTGCCGCTACCGAAGATGATCCGAAATTGACCGTGAGCGATATTGAATTTCACTTGCCCATTCCAAGTTATACCTCCACAACGTTAGCGTACCTCAAAGAAAAGCATCCTGAACATGAGTTTTCGCTCATCATGGGAGAGGACAACCTGCGTACCTTCCACAAATGGTACAATCACGAATTGATTCTTGAAAATCATCAATTGTACGTGTATCCACGTGTGTTAACCGTTCAAGAGCTTGCGGCACGAGAAGAAGGAACTGTTGAGCAAAACGCCTTCGCAAATCACAAAAATGTTGTTTTCTGCGAAGACGCTCCGATCATGAAAATCTCATCCAGTTTTATTCGAAAAGCCATTTCCGAAGGAAAAGATGTGCGGTATATGTTGACAGAGCCTGTGCATAAATATGTTGAGGAGATGCATTTTTATAAAAAGTAGGATTTTACCTTAAATTCAACCACGGCGTGATTTTTGCGGCTTTCTCATAAAATATTCTTATGATTTCGCGCCTTCTACTACTCATTATCACATTTCAATCAAGTGTTCTGCTCGCTCAAAATGATTACGACTTTGCTGTGAGTGTTGGTCCAGAATTCAGTCACTTCGCGCAAGCAACTCCCGGATTTTTATCTGCAGATTTTCATATCAATCATAAGAGGTCACTATTTACGATGGGTTATGCTTTCGCTCTCTATCAGCAAGAATTCGTGGATAACGACGACATCACACCTCCAAATATGAAGATATCCATGCTCAATCTCGCCTACACCTATAGGTTCATAAAACCATGGAGTAAACGGAAATTATCTGTTGGTACCACCGTTGGATACAAATTTGGACATTGGCGCCAGACAGATGGTATTATCACTTCAGGTGTGTTCTACAACAATTACATTTCAGACTCCACCTCTGCACAAATTACAAACGTCGAAATCTCTGACAAACGCGAAACAGACCAACATCATTTTGTCCTTGGCTTATTCGGAGAATATCCCGTAAAGAAAATTCGAATCATTGCCTCTTGCACTGCGGGAGTTGTTTTTCGGAGTTCCTATCATTTTGATGAAGAAAAAACCTACTATGACTCGGGAAGTCCCACGGTAATTTACCACTACAAAGACGTTACGCCATTTCAATATTTGTCAGCGAGCTTCCACTTCAAATTGGGAGTGCTTGTTCCGCTCGATTTATTTCGTTCTTCTACCCAAAAAACGACATCAGATACCGAGGAAACGTAAACGAATTAATTCGTTGAAATGATGTCACGTCAATGCATTTCGACTAATCAGTTAAAATCTCTGCGAACACAGCCGTTCCAGTAATCAATACATCTTTTCCCGTTAACAGTTCTCCATGAACCCGAATGCTATTGCTCCCCGGATCTATGCTTTTTCCAATCAAAAATACCGTGGCTTCGTATACTGTTTCGGAATCATCTGCTGTTCTCAAGCGAATGATTTGCCCTTCTTTCACGCGATTCGCATCGGCAGCAAACACTTCCAGCTCAACATGCTTGTGTGCGTCGTCCATCAAACCGAACAATTGCGTGTCCTGCGCTGCATATTGACCATTTTTGGCCGCAACATGTACCACCGAACCACTAATAGGCGAACGGATTGGAATGCTTCTGCGGATTTTCCCTTCCGCTAGCTGATTCAGAGAAATTCCCAAAAAGCTGAGCTGTGTTTTCAAGCCTTCGAAATGAGCCTGCGCAGACTGAAACGCTTGTTTCGCCAGATCAATTTCTTTATCGGAAATTACTTCTTGCTTGTAAAGCTTCGACTTACGTTCGTAATTTTTCTGTTCAAATTCGTATTGCGACTTCGCTGCTAGGTAATCTTCTTGCAACTGAATGATGCTTAAATGCTCCAAAACAGCCAATTGTTGTCCCTTTTTCACTTGTTCACCCTCCATAATTCGCACGGATTTCACAATTCCACCGATGGGTGAGTGAATGGAAACCCGCGACTCGGGCGCCACGGAAATATTCCCCGTGCATTCGATAATAGAGTCATTCGAAACAGCCACTTTTTCAACCGTTGTTTCAACTGTTTCTTCCTCCTGAACTTGTTGTTCTTCAGGCTCTGCTTCTTGACAGCTTGCTGCCAAAAAGAACAGTGCGATTATTGCTATTGTATTTTTCATTTTTGTCGTTTTTATTTTGTGGAGAGGTAATAGTTTAGCTCCAACAAGGTTTGGTTGTAATCATCGATTAATTGTAAACGTTGAATTGAGAGGTTGAGCACTGCTCCGCGCGCTTGCACGTATTTCGTGTAATCAATTTCTCCCTCAGATAATTCAGCTTCTACTGCTTTATTCAGTAATTCAATTTTTGCCGACCATTTTTCATCATTTTCTTCTAATAATTTTCCTTTTTGAGCGAGAATGGATCGAAGTGCCGCGATTTTGTTCGACAGCTGATTCTCCAGTTGTCCGTAGGCATTCGTTTGAATCTCCGTTTGAATCCGAGCTTTGCGAATGGACGATTGATGATTGCGGTTCAACAGTGGAACAGAAACTCCGATGGTTACTCCTTGCAGCCCTCGTACGTGGTCAATGGATTGATTAAAATAGCCCACCGAAAGGTCTGGGAAGTAACTTGACTTTTCCTTTTTCAATGTTGAAAATGAAGCATCTAGTTTCGCTTTTTCCACTGCGAGTAACACCGAATTGGTTGAATCAGCTTCCTGCAGTACCAATTCTTGAAGCAATTCAATTTCCTGCTCTGGGCTTTGGATTTCTCCTTGAATCTGCGTGAGCGACCTCAGCTCATTCTCCACCTGAAGCTTCGCTTGTTCCGCACTACTCAGTTTGCTAATCAATTCACTTCGGTACATTTCTGTCATTCCGAGGTCAACAAGACTGACATCTCCTAATTTTTGGCGTTCTTCCAATCGGACAATGTGTGAATCGATGCGTACTACCTGTTCTTTCAACATGTTGATGATGGTATTTTGCAGCATCCATTTGTGCCATGCCGAGCGAACAAACCACGTATTCGCTGCAATCAATTGTGTTCCTTCAAGCTCCGCAACATTTACCTTTTCCTGTGCCTCTTTTGCTTGTTTAAGCTGATAAGCAGGGTTAATGATTTGCTGATCGATTTGTACATAATTATCTCTCAAAGAGGAGTTAATTTGTCCGTAATTGTACGTGAAACCTGTATTTCCCAAGCTAAATTTCGTTTGAGCATCCGATCGAAATTGATCTGCTTTCAACGCATTGTTTTTGATGTCGTAACTATTCGTAACCATCGAATCAATTGCCATTTGCTCGGTTAACACTTGCGCATCCACCGCTGGAACAGCCAGAATCAACAGAAGAATAGTTGCCACGGAGTTTTTGATCTTCATCTTTTTTCGATTTGCGAGATAGTAAATAATGGGCAAGACGATTAGTGTCAGAAAAGTTGCAGTAATCAATCCACCGATAACAACCGTTGCCAAGGGCTTTTGAACTTCTGCTCCAGCCGATGTGGAAATCGCCATTGGAAGGAAACCTAACGAGGCAACCATGGCCGTCATGATAACTGGTCGTAATCGCGCCGTAGCTCCCGTTAAAATAACTGCTTTGATATCGGTTTCTCCTTCTTCGCGCAGCTTGTTAAAATAACTGATCAGTACGATTCCATTCAACACGGCAACCCCAAACAAGGCAATGAAACCAACTCCTGCCGAAATACTAAAAGGCATTCCGCGCAAGTACAGCGACAACACACCACCAATGGCCGCGAGTGGAACGGTGGAGTAAATCAATAATGCGTATTTCATCGATCGGAAGGCAAAAAAGAGCAACAAGAAAATCATCACGAGTGAAATCGGAACAGCCACACTCAATCGTTCCTTTGCTGCTTCCAAATTCTCGAATTGTCCACCGTATTCGATGTAATATCCTGGAGCGAGCGTAATTTTGCTGTCGAGTTTTTGTTGAACCTCTTGAATAAAGCTACTCACATCTCGATTTCGGATATTCACTCCAACCGCAATTCGACGTTTTCCTCCCTCATGCGAAACGAGCATCGGACCATCTTCCATGTTTACCGTAGCCACCTCACTCAGCGGAATTAAGCCTGCACGCGTATTTACGAAGAGTTCTGAGAGTTTTAAATCCTTTCGAAAGTTTTCATTTAGGCGAACCGTTAGATCAAATTTTCGTTCTCCTTCGTAGATAAACCCCGCGTTTATTCCTGCAAATGCAGAGCTAATTACCTGATTCAATTCATCAATCGACAAATTGTAGTAGGCCATTTTTTCACGGTTAAATCGAATGATCAATTGCGGTAATCCTTCTGTTCGCTCAATTTGCACATCTCCTGCACCTTGCACTTCACGTACAATTGCCGCAATTTCTTCTCCCGTAGCAGATAGCTCTTCGAGATCTTCTCCGTACAACTTGATCACCACATCGGTTTTTGCACCAGAAATTAGCTCGTTGAAGCGAAGTTGGATCGGCTGCGTAAAATCAAATTGTGCATGATCGATACTTTCCAACTTCTTTTTCATTTTTGTCACCAATTCCTCTCGGGTAGATGCCGTTTTCCACTCGGACTTATCCTTTAGTAAGATCATCACATCGGCATCTTCTACCGCCATTGGATCGGTTGGAACCTCAGCCGTTCCAATCTTCGAAACAACGTGTTTTACCTCGGGGAAATTCTTTTTAAGCACCGTTTCAGCTTCCGTTGTTGTTGCGATCATCTGCGTGAGCGAACTCCCCGGCTCGATTGTCGCTTGCATCGCCAAATCTCCCTCATTTAGTGTGGGAATGAACTCTCCTCCCATCGTTCGGAAGAGCAATACCGCTCCAATTAATAGGGCAAATGAAATACCAATTAAGGTATATGGAATCGAGAGCATTCGGCTCAATACTGGCTCGTAAAAAGCTCTTAATTTCCCCATCAAACGATCCGCAAATGAGCGCTTTTCCTTGATGTTTTTCTCTAACAACAATGCGCTCATCATGGGAACATATGTTATCGACAATAGCAGCGCTCCCAAAATCGCGAAGCTGACCGTTTTTGCCATTGGTGTAAACATTTTTCCTTCAATTCCTGTGAGCGTCATAATTGGAATGAATACCACAATGATGATGAGTACACCAAAAGCCGCAGAACCGATAATGCTGGATGACGTACCAACAATAACATCGTCCATTTGCTTTTGAGAAAGACGCTTGCCAATGTAACGGGAATAAACAAGGTGAAGAACGCCTTCAACCACAATGACTGCTCCGTCTACCACGATTCCGAAGTCGATGGCTCCTAATGACATCAAGTTTGCTGACACTCCGAAAAGGTTCATCAGGATGAAAGCAAACAGCAAAGACAGCGGGATAATGGAGGCTACGATCAATCCAGCACGCCAATTTCCGAGCAAAAGAATCAACACAAAAATAACGATGAGTCCCCCTTCAATGAGGTTTTTGCTTACTGTATCAATTGCCTTTCCGACTAAAACGGAACGGTCCAAGTACGGTGCAATTTTTACTCCTGGCGGGAGTGATTTTTGAATCTGCTCTACGCGTTCGTGTACATTTTCAATCGCCTCGGACGAGTTCGCACCTTTTAACATCAGTGTGATTCCTCCCACTACTTCTCCTTCACCATCCATCGTCATTGCGCCAAACCGTTTCGGCGAGCCCAGTCTAACGGTTCCTATATTTCGGATAAAAATAGGTGCTCCATTTTCTCTCGATGCTACAGCAATATTTTCAATGTCTTTTTTCGTTTCGAGCAAACCTTCCGTCCGGATGTAATAGGCGTTTTCCCCTTTCTCAATGTAACTCCCTCCCGAATTTTTGTTGTTGATGCTTAACGCATTATAGACATCCGTAATGGTCAATCCGTGCGTTTGCAACAGCAGCGGGTTCACCGATACTTCGTATTGCTTCATGTATCCTCCGAAGCTGCTAATCTCAATAATACCTTCGATTCCCGCCATTTGACGTTTCACGATCCAATCTTGAATGGTTCGCAACTGCATCGGATCGTATTGGTCGTGATAAGCAGAATCCACCTCAAGCGTATATTGATAAATTTCGCCCAACCCTGTGGTAATCGGCATCATTTCACAGCTTCCCAACGATTCCGGGATTTGTTGCTGCGCAATGGTGAGTTGTTCTCCCACAAATTGGCGCGCCTTCATAATGGGAACATCTTCTTCAAAAACCACCGTTACAATGGACAAACCAAAGCGTGAAATCGATCGAATTTCTTCCACACCGGGAATATTGGCCACCGATTTTTCAACGGGATACGTAATGAGCTGTTCGACCTCCTGAGGCGCTAGCGAAGGACTTGATGTAACAATTTGAACCTGATTATTTGTGATGTCAGGAACGGCATCAACGGGAAGTTTGGACATGGAATAGACGCCCATTCCAATGAGTGCCAACACAAACAACCCGACTATTAATTTATTCTTTACCGAAAAACGGATAATATTCTCTATCATAACAATTGATTGAAAAGAAATGAAAGACAGCAGAAATACCACGTACTTCCGTTGCCGCTACTTAATTCGTTTTGTTACGATAAAGATGGAGGTCCCCTGAGAGAATGGGTAGATGCCGAAGCTTCCTGGCTATCGGCTTGGTAGGTGTAAAAATGATTTCGTTCCTCTAAAACTACATGAAAAACAAGCTCTCCAACTGGACTTGGAATTTCACCAATTTGAGCCAATTGATCAAGCTCACTGAGGTCTGCTTGAGCAGTTGTAAACTCTTCTAATTGTCCGTCTGGATGATCAAAATGAAAGGAAAGAGCAATATAATCGAGGAAACTGCTTGCTTCCAAGTGTTGTTGCTGATGTTCTGCTTCCGTTAGTTCCGCATGATGATGGTGAGGAATAACAGAATGTATGAGCAATATCAATACCGCGAACGATTGCACTATGAATTGAAATTGTCTCATAAGACAAAGTTAGTCCTTTTCCTCTAATTGAGTGTTACAAGAGTGACATCAAGGTAGATTCCGCCCAAAATTTCGTGCTTTTTTTGAAAAAAACACCTAAAAAAAGAACACCGTAAATGCTTTACGATGTACTGCCGTACTTTTACATTATGTGATTGGAAAACGCGCGTATCCTTAACACAACAAGTTCACTGATTCAAACAACTAACCTGAATCACATTTTAATTTAAAAACAAAAATAACCTATGAAAAACAAAAGGACCACAGACCTTTTCAGGTTTGCCACGCTTCGTGCGCCACAACTATTGACTGCAGAACGCCGATCTCTCGGTTTTATCGAGCATCCCAACTACAACGCCAGTGCTATTCTTAGCGGGGTTGACTTCGACAACGACAGCTTTGACGAGATGAAGTCAAAAATCTCCAGTAATGCTAATGCCTTTACACCACTCGAAAAGGTGGATGACGTAAAAGCCATTTCGAAGAGTTTTTATGAATTCGCTCTTTGGTTGGGTGTTCAAAAAAACACTTTAAAGCGAACAGAATTGGATGCAATGATTCCAACAAGTATTTCTGTTGAAGAATACATCAGCCTTTGGGATAATGTCTATTACGACCTTGTTGTTGAAGACGCTCCTCCGATTCGTGAGGCCTGTTTACAATGCATTGTTGCGTATAACTTCATCAAAAAATACGAATTCTATAGCCCTGGAGTTACGACAGATGAAGCAGAAATGAAAAAAGAAGCTGAGGCACTCAAGCGTTTGGCAAATGGAAAAATCCTGATTCACAAAGCATTCACTGCTGTGAAAGAAACCCCAACGAATAAGACTGTGCCTAACGCAATGCAGAGCTTTCAAAAAATTGCAGCCATGCACAATGGATATCGCTCTGGATTAAAAGTTCCTGCTCTCGAAGCAATTTATGAAGACCTGCTTGAGCTAGAAACAAAGTACACAGTCGATTACGAATCCGCCTACAAGGAATCGCTTGCAACGCACGAATTGAACGTTCAACAGGTTGTTGATCAATACCTTTCAGCAAACCCTGAGCTCAATGAACAGCAAAATTTGGAAGAGCTTATTCCTGATTCGATTATTCCTGATTTCAAATTCTCGTACGATGCACCGCTTTCAACGGAGTACCGATCGGAAAAGGTGTCGGTAACCACCCACAAATACATCGCCAATAACCGCTTGGGAGGTTTGTCCATTAAAGAAGCATTAGATTTTGTACAAAAAGCCATTCAATCACAAAAGAAGGGCGCATCATCTCGTGTTCAAAAACAAGTGAAAAATCTTTCGGTTAAAGGTGTTTCAGTTCGTCCTTCAAGCTCTAAAAATATTGAGTTTGGATTGTCCTTCGACATGCCAAGAGACAAAGATCAACTGTTGGAAAAATGCATTCTGATGACGATTAATACAGGATATCGATCTGCATTTTTTGAAACGCATAGCATCACACTAAACGTAAATGGTGAGCCCGTACAACTTGGATCTCCTCAAGTTTTATGCTCTAACGGAAATGCTTTGTTCATGAAGCTTTCAGGCTCAGACCTTTCCGCGATCGAAGACGGGCATGCGTTTGAATTGAATACGAGCTTCAGATTGAATAATGGAAAAAGCTATTCATTCGTTAAAAAGGGAGTCATTTGCAAAGACACAATTACGGGTTATGCATTGACGCAAATTGCAAACGGTGAAGAAGTTGATCTCTACGGAATTAATCGCATCGGTGTTGCTGATTACCGTAAAGTGGAGCAAGAATTGTGTTGCTATGTGCCTGGAGAAGTTTCTCATATCGAGAACATTATGGCCAAAGAGTACAAAGAGCGTTCAACTCGAAACCTAACAAGTACCGAGAATACGTTTGAAACATCTTCGGAAAGAGAAGTCGAGGAAAGTAATGATACTACAACAGCTCAACGTCATGAAATGAATTCTGAAGTGGCAAACGTGATTGAAAAAGATCGTCAGAACAACTTCGGATTCGATTCGACCGTAAGCGGTGACTATGCAAAAGTAGACTTCACTGCTGGAGCATATGGAGATTTTACTTTAGGAACTTCCACGTCAAACTCGAACTCACAGGCAAGAACCTACGCAGAAGACGTTACACGAAGAGCTCTTGAGCGAATTGTTCAGAAAACGTCCACAAAACGAACTTCGCGTATTCTTCGTGAATTCGAAGAGAACAACAGACATGGTTTTGACAACCGCGAAGGTGATGCTCACGTAACAGGTGTTTACCGCTGGATCGACAAGGTTTACAAGAACCGCATTGTGAACTACGGGAAACGATTGATGTACGAGTTCATGATTCCAGAGCCGTCACGCTATTACAAACAAGCGATTATTGTACAGGCTGAGGAAGAAAGTGCAACACAAACTGAAGGTTCGCCATCATTGACGGTACCAAAGCCAACGCATCCTTCCGAGCACGGAATCAATGGTGCGGATAGCATTACCCGTGAAAACTACGAGCAGTTCACTTCTCTGTACAGTATCAAAAATCCGGAAGCACCAATTGATGAGCAAGTAGACATCACCGGCGGCTACAACGGAGCACCAGGAAACGGAGACAGCAACTATACCTTTAGCTTGCCCGCTCCAATTAATGTTCCAACGAATTATGTGTGTAAGTCAATTAGTTTCAATTTGAATTATCACCATAAATCAAAAGTGAAGCAATACGGAGGAATCACCATTTCAATTGGCGGAAAGTCAAAGACTTATTCAAACTCAAAAGGAACGGGAAACAAATCGAAATCTGACACATTCACGGGATTGAACATTGCAAGTCCAGGAAGTATCAGTTCAAGCACGAACACGAAGAAAATCACGCAGTTTGCGTTAACGTTCACGGGTAAGTGTTTCGTATCTGATCAGGAAATGGCACGTTGGAGAGAGTCAATTTATGCTGATATCATGAGTGCGTACGAAGAGCAACTTCGCGTATGGAATGAGTCGCAAGAGCTACAAAATGCTGATGTAGCAGTAGAGGCTCAGGAAAACAAACCAACAACCATTGCAACAAGTCCGAAGTTCAATCAAGAGGTTGTGATTCGTGAATTGAAGCGCTTGTGTATCGAAATGTTGACGACACCATTTGGAATTCAGCAAGGAAAAGATTTCTATGAAGATGGAGAATGCGAACCTGCAATTCCACGATTGGAATTAACCAAGCAATTGGATAACTACAGTTCACACGTGAAGTTCTTCGAACAAGCGTTTGATTGGAGCATTTTGTCGAGCGTTTTCTACCCATACTACTGGGCTAAAAAATGCGACTGGACAAGTCTTTTCCAAGCGCAAGCTGGTGATGACCATATGTTCCGAGCATTCCTCCAATCGGGTATGGCGCGCTTAATCGTTCCTGTTCGTGAAGGATTCGAAGATGCAGTAGCCTTCTTCATGGAGACTGGAAAAATCTGGAATGGAAGCGGCATGGTAGTCGAAACAGACGACGAGCTTTACTTGTCTATCGTTGATGAGATGACCGTACTTGACAAAACCGTTGAGATGGAAGAGTGGGAAACAGTTGTTCCTTCAACACTTACGGTGATTCAGGCAAGTTCAGTTGCTTTAGATGAAGGTGGCTTGCCTTGCTGTAATTCAGAGGAAGCCGAAACGCTTAACCTGAATACTGACACGAATACGTTGACGTTGAAAAGCGATTCGACACCAGCGTAAGTAATTTGAAAACCACTAACACAAATCCTGGGTACGGCCAAAAGAATTCTTCCTTACAGTCGTACTCAGGATTATAACTTAATCTTAAATGAGTTTAGCACAAAAATTAGTAGCAGAACCACTGGTTGCATTTCCCTCCTTCGAATCTCCAGTCAGTTTTTTCTCAGATTTGGACGATTATGCATCCATGCATTTTAAAGGTTTCAAGTCTGTAGAAGTATATAGAGGGTTGACAATATACGCAGGGTCGCCCGATGAAAGTGAAATTACCACTGATGCATATGTTGAGGAATTAAATGGTGTCCATTATATTGACAACAACAAAATACAAGAAAGCTTCGATCCAGACAAAGATGTTCGATTGGCATCCATCAAAGTATTTATAACCCATGATGGTGCATTTTTACTACAAAAGTATAATGCTCTAAAAGGACATCTAAAGGATAACGAGGTTGCCCTCTTTCTAGAATATAGTAAAGGAGATATTATCTCAAATGCCGTCACATTGGTGCTTGCTGGAAACAAAGCAAAACAATATGTCGCAAATATTCTAAAAAGCGATTTTATTCAGGAAGCTTACTTTCTTAGTTCGAGTAAACAAAAGGAACTCGTAGAATCTGTTATTGCGAGTAATTCACTATTGGACGCCTTTTTAAATATCATGATTCAGACGCACGATTACGTTGTTGGTCAAATCACGGATTACGCACTCAGTTTTTTTGGAGTCATTGAAAGTTTCTTTAGTGAAACTCTCCGTATCCCCGAAAGCTTTTGGAATGTGGATGCAGAAGGGTCAATTATGGGACAAATCGGTAACGCAGTCGAAGACAGTCTCAAAAGTGTTGAAAAGTCAATTGATTCTTTCATTAGAAGTTATGGGGTTTTCCTTCCTTCTACCATAACACTTGGATTAAATGGAATAAAAAAACTTGCAAAATACGCCCTTGAATTCTTTCAAGAAGCGCGAAAAATTGGAGAGTTTTTCATCGCCTTGGTGTGTGGTATCTGGAATTCAATTATGGATACAATTGCAGGGATTTTCGGCTTAATCAATTTGGTAATCAAAGGAATATCTGGTGCTGCAAAGATGGCCAACGGTGCCATAAACTATACAACAAAATCGGACTATTACAATGCACTTGCAACAGAACACCTTGACAATCTGCTTGCCGCAGCCTTAAAAATTGATTGGAAGGAAGTTATTCAGGAAGCAAAGAAAGAAATGTTTGAAATTGCCAAATTAATGGTTCAATTACCAAGCTTGGTTTGGGATAAAATTACAGACTTAAACAGTTCTGAGGTTGGTTATTACCTTGGGTACATTATTTTCGAATTGATTTCGTTTATCTTCCCTCCTATTAAAATTGCCCAATTAGGGAAGCTTGGAAAATGGACAAAGTTCAGCAAAATACGCAAAGCTTCAAATGTTGTTCCCGACACCAAAGCCTCCAAAGCTGTTAATAAAGTTGATGAGTTTTTCGAGTCTATCCAGCCACTTATAAAAACAATGAAACAAGGAACAGAAGGATTTAAGGACTTTATAAGAAATATTCTAAGAAACTTTCGGGCATGGGTTGAAGGTTTATTTACCAACATCATGAAGACCTCTGATGAAGTCACAGAATTATTTAGGAGAGGGAAGGTAAAAACCGCTAAAGGTGAGGTGAGGTTCAAGCGGTCCGAGCTGGCTGTCTTCTCTAAGAGATTGGAAAACAAGTACAAGCATTTGAACCTAAAGGTAAACATTGTAACACCTAACTCTAAACTGAATAAACAAAGGCTTAAGAGGTGGGATGCACAAGGTGTGTTGGGGTCTTTTGCTCCTGGCCCTCCACCCATAATTAATGTTCGACAACGTTGTACACGTTTAACAATGCAACATGAAATTTGGCACCTCGAGGATTACAACCGATTTGGCGTTAAGGAGTATAAAAAAATTGTAAATTGGAAGCATGAAGAAAGTGTTTGGTTGAAAATATTAAACACAAAAGATCAATGGACAGAAATCGAACTTATCGATTCTTACGAGTATTACAAAACCACAGTAATGCGTGAAAATGGAACTTTGATTCCAAATGAAGAATTAGAAAAACTCATAAAGTAAAATTATGATAACTGAAGAACAAGCGCTGCAAATAGCAGAAAAAATACTGAAGGACATAGACTTCTGGAGTGACGATGTCATTAATCCGAAAGCTCAATTGATTGATGGTGATAGACTATCAAAACATGAGGAACCTTATATGTTAGCAAGCTACAATTATGCTGAAGAAGACTTTGGCTATGGAAATGCTTACGTAAGCATTATTTTGAATCCTTCAACTGGAGAAGCTAGAAATAAAGTTATTACAAGAAGTGGTTCTATTCGAATAAAATACGATGAACAAAAAGACAAGTATCTTAGAGAAAAATAGAGTGTTATAAAAATTAGGCTGTTTCAATAGTTGAAACAGCCTTTTCATCAAAACTCAAAACCATGCCAAATTTATCTTTCATCGACATCTAGAAATAGAATTTGACGCGTTAAAATCGGTATTAGAACTAACTTTTTGACAACTCAAAGCTAAAATATCGACATGCCTCTGATATACAACAAGAGATTAAGTTTAATGATGATACGACAGAGTTACTCATCTATGAAGATTTTAAACAAGGCTTTTGGTTCAAGTAGAAATGACAGGCACTGCATCAAATACCCAAAACTTTAATTGATCCAACCGCAACTGAATTAATCAACAACAACGTTGTATTTCAGTTTCAATGGAACGAGTACGACGATAATGGAAATCAAATTCCCTTCTGTCAAGCAGTCGATTGCGTAATTAGTATTCAACTTCATCAACCAACAAGGATGCAGTGTTATTGAAAATTCTTAATATTAAAGCAAGTTCCTCCCTAGCGAATTTCCGAACTCTTTTTCTCAAGATTCCAAAAAGCAATGACAAGAATAAACGACAAAGATTTAGACAAGCTACTCGAATTTGTAGACATCGATAATGCAGGCAGATGCGTCTTTCATTATCAAGGGAAACCCTTCAATGGTATTATTGAATCGTTTTATGAAAACGGAAACCGAATGGATGAAGCGGAATACACCGATGGACATGTTGGAGGTGTTCAGAGAGAGTATCTCGAAAACGGTCAGATTCAAGAGGAATATCACAAATATTTCGCAAAACCAGAAGGATATTGAAAAGAATGGGATGAAAACGGAAAGTTGATTCACCATTCTGTCTGGGAAAAAGGATATGTTATGTTCCAAATGAATAAACTTGAACAAAAAGTACTCAACTATCTCAACCAACGGGGATTTGACATAACAAAAGACACGCTCAATTACAGAGGGATGAGGGATAATTTTGAGCTTCCAGATGGCACCGTTAAAACAGTCCACTCATTTTCCTTTATAGTTTCAGCAGGAGACGAATTTGAAAATATGATCTATTATATCTTTATTGATGCTGACACCAACCGTCTCGAACTTTTATTAACACCGCATTACGGTGAAAAAATCATCGAATAACTGTTGAACTCAAACAGAAAAGAAGCGCATAAGTGAATCGTGACTCCTCAACCTTTTCGAGAAATAGAATTATGATATCCAAAGAAGAAGCCATTCGAATCGCTAAAGAATATATCAATGAGCGAAAAAGATTATACTTATATGTGAAAGAGGAGAAAACGTACCTTGAAACATCAGAAGTTCTCTACGGAAAGAAAGACCTTGGAGAAGAACAAGACATGTGGATTGTTCCTTACGAGGTTGAGAGTTGGGACGTTCCAATTCCGCATTTTGTTCACATCAAAGCTGAAACAGGAGAGGTATACTATACCATGACTCAGCATGGATATGCTGAAGATTGGGAGGAAGATGAAGATGGAAACATCATTGATGAAGAATAGTAAACGTAAAACACCTCTTCGTCCCAAATAGTCTGAAAATGAACAAAATTCTCACCGAACAAATAGTACAACAGTTACCCAATAGATCACTCGAGGAGCTAACGCAGCATTTTCTTAACAAAAACCACGTGCTTTCTCGGAGCATGGCAGCCATCCAAATAGGACTCTCGATGCACTCGAACTATCCTAAATACTCTCAATTATTGTTGCAAGAAATGACAAATGAAATTCATTTTGAATATCCTAAATTAGGTATTTCTTCAGCATGGACCATTGCAGTAATTTTAGCGGAAAATTTGAAGCAAAAAGACTACTACAAATTAAAAAAAGAGTTTTCAAAATGGTCTTCTGAAGAAAAGGATTCTCTATTTGACTGGTTAAAGAATTACCCAGAACAAAGGAATATTCTTGAATATGGTAAGATAAACCCTTAACAGATACCCTGCTCCGTAGCTTGTATTCGGCAAATCGCTAAAGAAAATGGAATAGAATTAACGGAGGAAGCAGTACGGAAAATAGCTTTTTGATGCGCCACAGAAATGTAACGCTGGTCCGAAATCAAAACAACGAATCAAATCGAAAACGAGATTGAACGAAAAATGATAGAGCAAGAGTTAAAAGAAAAGGTGATCAGTTATTTGACAAAATCAAACAAACCCTTCATTACAAATTCTGTTTCCTATCGCGGAGTTATGGAAAATGCACAATTAAGAGATGGAACAGAAAAGGACGTTCATATAATTGGTTTTCTTCAACCTGTTGGTAAGGATTTACCTGACCAAATCTGCTATATCTATGCCGACGTTGAAACCAAAGCCTTAGAGATGTACATCACTCCACACATCTTCGAAATTATTACTGAATAATCATTACCTTCTCTGCCTAGATCTGAGGTGAAGTAATTTTCAAACGCACACCCTAAGGATAAACGGCTGAAATCGTATGGGTTATAGTTTGAATGAAAACGCATAATAAATAGAGAACTATTAATAATTGGTGATGCCATAGAAACCATGGACGATACAATCGTACTCGCTGTGAATTTTCTTAGTCTGAATGTGCGACAGAGTTACGCCACAAAAAGCTTTGATGAAATCAAATCCACATTCAAAGGAAAAACGATTGAAATCGAAGGAGCTAAAGTTCGAATGAAAACGAACATTCTCGACGTTGACGTAAGTTCCTCCCTAGCGAATTTCCGAACTATTTTTCTCAAGATTCCCCAATCACCCAAAACGATGAAAATACAGGTAAAAGATGAGTTGCGAATTGAATTATAGATCTAACATCAAATTCAGCTTTCATCGTTATGGTTCATTATCAAAAACGCCTCCACAAATTCTGCGGAGGCGTTTCTCATATATCATCTTTCCATTAGAGCACCATCTCCGGCACTTCCTCTGGCACAACTAAATCACCTTCGGTTGCAGCAACGATTTCAGCAACTGTTACTCCAGGTGCACGTTCCACCAAATGGAATTGATTGTCTTTTACTTCCAAAACAGCCAAATTCGTCACGATTTTCTTTACACAGCCAACTCCTGTTAATGGAAGTGAGCATTCTTTCAAAATCTTGCTTTCACCGCGCTTGTTCGTGTGCATCATGGCAACAATGATGTTTTCAGCAGAAGCAACCAAATCCATCGCTCCACCCATTCCTTTCACCATTTTTCCTGGAATTTTCCAATTGGCAATATCTCCGTTTTGTGCTACTTCCATGGCTCCAAGTACGGTTAACTGAACGTGTTGACCGCGAATCATCGCAAAAGATGTGGCTGAATCGAAGAAAACGGCTCCTTTTCGAGCAGTAATCGTTTGTTTTCCAGCATTGATTAAATCGGCATCTTCTTCTCCTTCAAACGGAAATGATCCCATGCCCAAAATCCCATTTTCAGACTGAAATTCTACTTCAATTCCTTCTGGAATGTAGTTCGCAACAAGCGTCGGAATACCGATTCCCAAGTTCACGTACCAACCGTCTCTTAGTTCTTGTGCGATTCTTTTTGCAATACCAATTTTATCGAGTGCCATGTTATTTCTTTTGAGAGAATAAATATAGTGTTAATTGACGTTTCTACGGATGATTTTACGCTCAAAATGATCTGCGAACACCAAAGTGAGATTTGACATAATCGTATCAAATTTACCGTGAAAAAGACCTTTTTTGATACAATTGTATCAAATCATTACCCATAAACCTCTGAACCAAATCGCCTGATTCACACAAAGTTTGTACCTTTAGTCCACTAATCATTTTACCTATGAATAAACTACTCAGTATTCTCGGACTCTTCGTTTTAGCCTGTTCTTCATCCATCGCGCAAATGGTGGCCGTTTCACCCTGCGAAGGAGAATCAATCGATGAGCTAATGCATCGAAAAGGATGGACTTCCGATCTCATTCTGGGAGAGTTTCAGTCGGAAAACATGATTATCGTGGATGAAGCAGTTGTGAATCTAGAAGATATCTGTTACAGGGCTGAGGTGAGGACGCTTGAAAATCAATTGGCATTCGAAACCAATGAAATGCTTATCAAGTTGAAACAGGAGGATCTTGAATTGATTTCAACACACAATCTCCGTCCACATGAGATCATCCCGAATATGTTCATCTATTCGTCTCCTGTGCGAACTTCTGATGAACTTCACGCAGAAAAAGAAGCCTTGTTGACTCACCCCTCTGTGGAACGCGTTACTTTCAATCAAGTGTTTACGATTAATCCAACGGTGAACGACCCTCTTTACGCACGACAATGGGCCATTGAAAACACAGGAAGCTCATTGCAATACAATGGAACACCTGACGCGGATATGTCCGTAGATTCTGCTTGGACAATCAGTACTGGGAGTGCGAGTATCAAAATTGCCGTATTGGATAGTGGTGTTGACACATTACACGAGGATTTAACAGGGAAATTGTTGCCTGGATTCGATGGTTTTGCTGATTCTACAGGAGATACAAAAGGATACCCAACACCCAATTTTTCTAGCGATGGTCACGGAACAGCCTGCGCAGGAATTATTGGTGCAACTGGAGACAACGGGTTGGGGACAGCAGGAATTGCCTACGGGTCCAAACTCATTCCTATTCGTATTTTCTATTACCAAAATTATGGTGGATCAATCGGGGTGCAAGCAACAACAAACACAAACGCTTTGGTGAGCGGAGCTGCGTACGCGTGGAGAATAGCAGATGCCGATATCATGAGTGTTTCTGCAGGCTTGAGTACCTTATTCATTGCCGCCTTACAAATTGATACCGCTGCCCTCAATGCAGAAGTCGGCGAAGCATACACAGACGCCCGAAATGGAAAGGGAATCGCGATGTTTTTCTCTTCAGGAAATGACGATGTACCCGATGTTCTGTGGCCAGGAAACTTAACGACAACCATTGCTATTGGAGCTACTTCAATGTGTGACGAACGCAAAAATCCATCAGATTGCTCAGGCGAAAACTGGGGAGGAACGTACGGAGACAAATTAGATGTAAGCGCTCCAGGAGTGAAAATCAGTACCTGTGATATGATGGGAAGCAATGGTTATTCCTCCACTTCGAACTATACCTACACGTTCAACGGAACAAGTGCGGCTTGTCCGAACGCGGCAGGTGTCGGCGCATTGATTTTGTCCGTGAATCCCAACTTGTTTGCGGAAGATGTCAGAACGATTATCAACCAAACAGCTGATCGAGTGCCTGGGTATGTCTACGATAGCACTTCCGTTTACGGCACTTGGAATGAAGAAATGGGACACGGTCGTGTGAATGCATTTGAAGCAGTTCAGTTGGCTCAAACATTTACTCCCTCAGGATTAGGAGAACTTGCAACATTAGAGGTTCAATTCTACCCAAATCCAACAAGTGGAATACTTCATTTTGAATCGGAGGAAATGATCACAAAAGTGGAAGTATTTGATCTTTTCGGACGAAAATTGATGGAAAAGGAAGGATTTAATGTCGAAAACATAGATGCTGGAACACTTCAAAACGGTGAATACTTGATCCGTTTGAGTTCTCAAACCAATTCAAATACACTTCGATTTGTTCGTTTGGATTGAGCTACTCTTCAGGAAGAATTCGATATATACGAACGCGCATAAAGTCAACCTTGATTTGGCGAAGGTCCGAATTCATTAAAAAGACCGTGATTTGTTCTTCGTTCTCCTTCAATTTAAATGGTTGATCAACAAACGTGAAGTGAACATCCGTTCGATCACCGAAGTACCAATTGAAATACGGACTTCTCACTGAGGTTTGTACACCATTTTGATCGCTGAACGAGCAAAAGATATTGAAATCATTCGATTTTTCATTGAACAACATCTTGCCCGCTATTTCAAACTGAATCGTTTCCCCTCGCAGCGCGCTATCGACTTCACCTTTAAACAGATCAAAATACATGTCCTGCGTTGATCGATTTTGAACCAAGGTGTCGAGCACCAAACTTCGTTTGAAGGGTTTTTCTCGCTTCCAAAAAGACGTATGTGAATCTGGATCTCGTGCCATCAATTCATAGTCCTCAAATGAATCCAATCCTAGCCAAGTGATGTGATAATCCCCCTTAAATTCATCCGTTTTTTCAGCGGTATAAGCCATGTGCACTTTTTCATCATTCCTACATGCATACGCGTAGGACATGTGCGAAACATATTCCGCACTGAGTGCTGTTTGATCGGTTAAACGCGACTTAATCTGATCAGAAAGATAAGTGGGAATTCTATCTTCTGGAGAAAAAATGGAGGTGGATACGTTGACATGGTACAGGAATGATAGAGGGAAGAAACACAACAGCGCTAACCCAAATTTTGAATAACGATATTTCGCCAAGAAAACGCTAACGTACAGAATAAACATGGGAACTAAGTACATCCCGACGCGATCCATTGGGTAATTCATGTCTAACAAATAGCGCATTGCCACAATTCCGATGAGTGATCCAATCATCAAAAGGAACACAATCACCTCCGTCTCCTTGAGATACGACCAAAGTCCTTTCTGCTTCCAACTCAACACAAACGAAACTACGCCAAATAGCAAGAAAAAAGATATGAGATATAAAGTCCAAGATGCTTGCGAAAAGAGGACTAATCCGCTGAGAGATTTCCCTGTGCTCTGCCATAATCCATCTTGATTTCCCCACCGCAATGCGCCCGCTTCCTTCAACTCAAAACTGTATCGAACAAATGGAATAAGTGCTACACACCACACTAACAGAACTACAATTCCAAATAGTAGTGCTTTTTTGGATCGATATTCACGAAGAAGCAAAACTCCAACAATTCCGATGAGTAACATGCCTGGCATCATATACGTTAAACTCGATATGATTGCCACATAGAGGGACGCAAAAATCAAGATGAAATGGATCAGTTTCTTCGATTCTTTCCAGCGGATTACGAAAGCGATGGCAGCAAAGAAAAAGGCAATGGCCATTCCATAGCCACGGGAATAACTGAAGTATTCGAAAATCCATGGAACCGAAACAAGAGCCAAAAAAACCAAGACGTTTGGCTTATCAGGAATCGCCTTCTGCACAATGCTTTTTACCGAGAAGAAATACACTGGAAACGCACACAAGGATGAAAGTCGAAACAAGAAAAAGTGATCCCCAAAAAGACGGTAAAATTGATGTCCTAAAAATGAATTAACCACATGATTGTTCGCATCCAACACTTCGATAGAATTGAAGTAGTGCCCCGTTCGAATGTAGCTAAAAAACGTTGCGAGTTCGTCGAGCATTGGCACCACCGACCATGCTCGAATAATGGCGTAAGTAAATAGTAGGAGAAACAATGACCAAAAGAACCACTTATTACTGAGTAACCCTTTTGGATTCATCTGGTACTATTCTTTGGGTCGAACCGTTCGTTGCTCAATACGTTTTTCAAAAGCTTCTCCTTTAAAAATACGCTGAACAAAAATCCCTGGGGTATGAATTTCATTTGGGTCTAGCTCTCCCGCAGGAACCAATTCTTCAACTTCGGCAACCGTAATTTTTCCTGCCATTGCCATCAATGGGTTGAAGTTTCTCGCTGTTGCTTTGTACACCAAGTTTCCTTCCGTATCACCTTTCCACGCTTTCACAATCGCGTAGTCTGCTGTTAGTGCAGATTCCAAAATATGCGGTTTTCCATTGAACTCTCGTACTTCCTTGCCTTCGGCAACTTCGGTTCCGTATCCCGCAGGAGTAAAAAATGCAGGAATTCCCGCACCACCCGCACGGCAACGCTCAGCCAACGATCCTTGTGGGATCAAATCAACTTCTAACTCACCCGAAAGCATTTGGCGCTCAAACTCATCATTTTCACCAACGTAAGAGCTGACCATTTTTTTGATTTGTTTTCCTTGAAGCAATAAACCCAATCCAAAATCATCTACACCCGCATTGTTGGAGATACACGTCAATCCTTTCACGCCCATTTTAACCATTTGCGCAATGGAGTTTTCCGGTATTCCACAGAGTCCAAATCCACCTAACATAAGTGTCATGTCGTCCTCTAATCCAACTAGTGCTTCTTCTACGTTATTTACAACTTTGTTCATGTGTATGCTGTTTCGGGTGTATTAAATCTTGAAGGGATCATCTCCCGTATTCGTGTCGTCTTCACAACTAAATAACTCGGGATCGTATCCAATCGGTTGTTCAAAATCGTCTGTTGAAATTTTCAACTCTTTATCGGCGTATATCTTCTGCATGTAATAGCCGTAAATCGGCAATGCGGCTCTTGCTCCTTGTCCCCAGAGCATGGACCTAAATCGAACTTGTTTATCTTCTCCACCAGCCCAAACTCCTGTAACGAGATCAGGTGTGAGTCCCATAAACCAACAATCCGAGTTACCTTGTGTGGTTCCTGTTTTACCAGCCGTTGGATAGGTGATTCCACCCCATTTTTGGTGCCAACGAAGTGAGGTACTTGTTCCGCCCGTCACAACGCCTTTCATCATTTTCAAGGTTTCAAACGAGATACTTGGGTTCATCACCTCACGCGAATACGGCTCAGCAGAATAAATCACGTTTCCATTTCTATCCTCAATACGAATTACCGTTTGTGGTGCCACATAAATTCCTCCGTTTACGAACATCGCTTGTGCTCCGACCATTTCGAACAAAGACATGTCAGGTGTTCCCAAACACATCGATGGAACAACTTGACTTTCTGGAATTTCAATATTCATTCGCGACAAAATCTTCGCAATGGTTGAGGGTCCAGAACAGGCCCCCATTTTCGACATTACCGCAACCGTTGTTGGGTTTGAAGACAGCGCCAATCCTTCCGCAACCGTTTCTGCTGGAGTACCGGATGGACACCAACGCTGACCTGAAGGATCACACGGATCAACACAATATGCTTCTGGTGATAATTCCGTGCATGGTTTCACTACACCCATCGACATGGCCGTTGCATATACGAAGGGCTTCATCGTAGATCCTACTTGTCGTTTCCCTTGTTTCACGTGGTCGAATGCAAAGTGATGGAAGTCAATTCCTCCGACCCATGCTTTCACAAATCCAGTTGCAGGTTCAATCGACAACAATCCAGCGCGAATAATGTTTTTGTAGTAACGAATCGAATCGTTTGGTGTCATGATCGTATCGATGTCGCCATTCCACGAGAAGACGCGCATTGGAACAGGCACATCAAATCCAGCCAAAATTTTCTTTTCAGGAACGCCCGCCTCTTTCTGAAACTTGTAACGATCAGAGTTTTTACGCGCACGTCTCATGATGTTATTGATCGTTTCGTCCGTTACCTTTCTTCCATTGTAGGTATCGCTGAACGGGAATCGCTTCACCGTGGAGTTATTCTTCGAAAATGCTGGTTGCAAATCTTCTTTCAAGTGACGTTTCAACGCATACTCTCCATACTCTTGCATTTTCGTGTTGATGGTCGTGTAAATTTTCAACCCGTCCGCATAAATATCGTAAGGTGATCCATCCTTTTTGTGGTATTTATATCGCCCTTTTTCATCTTTTTGAGCAAACAAGGTCTTCAATTGCGAACGAAGTGATTCACGAAAATGCGGAGCAATCCCGTCTTTATGATCGACTACTTCATACGTAATAACGATCGGCAATTTCTTCAAAGAGTCGCACTGCTCCTGAGTGATGTAATTCTTCAGCGATGGATTCTTCGATTTACTATTTTTCAACCACTGATTCAGCACTGTGTTTCGTCGGTTGATTGCTCGCGTGCTATCCTCTGCTCGTGCCGCGTTAATATCAGACTGCGATACTTTTAATGGATCAATGTTCTTTTTCGAAGCGATTCTACTTCGGTAGTCTCTTACTTGATATTGATACGGGTTGTACAAACTTGGATTTTTCACCATTCCAACAAGCGTTGCCGCCTCCTCCATGCTCAATTCACTTGGTTTCTTACTGAAGTAAACTTTTGCTGCATTTTCGATTCCAACGGCATTGAACAAGAAATCGAATTGGTTGAGGTACATCGTAATGATTTCCGGCTTCGTGTAGCGTTTTTCCAAACGAACTGCAATGATATTTTCTTTTGCCTTCTCGTCCAAGCGATTCATCAATCCAGATCGAACAGGAATGTCTTCTCCACGCGCACGTGCTTCCGCTTCAAGTTCACGCTCACGAAGTGTAAAGAGTAATTTTGCCAACTGTTGAGTAAGCGTTGATGCTCCTCCGTCTGACCCCATTCCTCTAGCAGCTCTGGCAATCGCCCAAAAGTCAATTCCTGAGTGTTCCTCGTAGCGTTCATCTTCCGTTGCGATCAATGCATCAATCACGTAAGGAGAAATGTCTTTGTATCCAACGGATGTTCTGTTCACACGCCAGTAGCGCCCCAATTCCGTTTTGGAATCGTCGGCATAAACAACCGAAGCCAATAGTTCAGGCGGATTTTCCAACATCTCTACGGATGGCATTTCATCGTCATCTTGCTTGGCAATCAACACGAAAATCATCAACGCAGGTGTAAACATCCCGAGCCACAATAGAACGTTTAAAATTCTACGTGTTCGCTTCGAAAATTCGGTGCGCTCCTTCTTCTTTCCTCCGTCCTTTTTCTTGGACAAATTCTTAAGCGTATTTTTTGTTGGTTCTTTCTTTTTGGTACTCATGGTTGAACTTGAGGGTATAAAAATAACCAATAATTGGTTGGGTACGTTCAGAATAAACGTTAATCACGGCCCGATGTTTCCTTATTGATGTGTTGAAAACTGGTTTTTTTAATTCGACATATCGACTTCGTGAGCTATCGGAAATAGTGATCTGTAACTATTGCGAAATAACAATGAGCTTAAACTCAAGGCAAAAAACAAAACCCAATGACGCATACACGAGCAGATCTCGCAGACTTCCCTGTTAATTCAACACATCTTTTCGCTGACTGTCTAGCTTGAGAAGTAAGAAAATCATCACTGAAAACGCCATCATGGAAGAACCTCCGTAACTGAAAAGCGGAAGTGGAATACCGATAATTGGCACCAACCCAATATTCATTCCAATGTTAATTGCGAAGTGATAAAAGAGAATCATCGCTACGGAATAGGCATACACTCGGTTGTATTTGGATCGTTGTCGCTCGGCAATGGTTATCACACGAAGCAGCAAGAAAGTGTACAAAACGACCAGAAAAATACTTCCAACAAATCCCCGTTCTTCCGCCCACGGAGAGAAGATGAAATCGGTTTCACATTCGGGTACATGCTCCGTTTTGGTTGTTGCCACATTGGCTTCGCGGTATCCTTTTCCGGCAAATCCACCCGAACCTACTGCTGTCATTGCACGGCTTCGGTTGTAATCGGCCCCGTCTTCAACTTTCCCCGTTCCCTCTTCGGGTTCGTAAATTCCTAACCACAGCTCAATCCGCGTTTTCTGGTGAGCAGGAAGACTCTCGAATCCAAAATGAACGGCTGAGGTAATCACTGTTGATGTAGAAAAGAATAAAATCACAATGACTAGCGCACGACGGGCATCACGCTTCGCGAAAATCGAACGCATGATCAAATATCCCAAAATTGACGTCACGAAAAGGGCTAAGAACATGCGCCAGTATCCTGAAAACTCTTCTCCAGGATAGGCATCCAATAAAATCGGCTTGTGACTGATAATCAATGTGATCACCAAAAGGAACACCACGACAAACAGGATAGGAATAAAGTGGGTTCCGAGCCAAGTACTTTTGAAACGGACGCCTGGTATCGCGTTCACAATCCGCAATACAATCGGATCGAACGTTAATCCTTCGCGATACATCACAAAGAAAAAGGCCGTAAACACGACAAATGTTCCTGCATCTGGCTGAAACATGATGAGCAACATCGGAATGGCAATAATGGCCAAAGAAACGATCACGGTTTGTCCGTTTTGCTGTTTCACATTGAAGGAACTCATGTAATTCGCCAACAAAATCGCAGTTCCAATTTTGGCAAACTCTCCTGGTTGAATACCAAATGCTCCCAGACCTAGCCACGAATGCGCTCCGTTAATCGGCTCGGTAAATAGTACGATAATCAGCAGCGACAGCGTAAATAAATAGATGGGGATCGAGAATTTTCGGTAGATGTCCGAATCTATCAGAAAGACCAGCAACCCCAAGAACAGCGAGACACCGACAAAGAAGATTTGACGTCCGTACATCTCGGAAAAACTAAAAATGCTCGGATGCTCCGGATTGTATGTTACCGAATAAATCGTTGAGATTCCGAAAACAATCAGGAGAATGTAAATCCCGAAAAGTATCCAATCGAAATTTCCTGCTATGGAGTCATTTTTTCTCATTCCCAGAGTGACAGTTTAGCATCTAGGATTCGCTTTTCTTTCTCTACGGATTTCACTTCTCCGTTTAGGTACTTTTCAATCACCAAACTAGCAATTGGAGCCGCCCATGTTCCTCCACCTCCTCCGGTATTCTCAACGAAAACAGCAATCGCAATTTTTGGATTATCCATCGGTGCAAATGCAATGAAAACAGAGTGGTTGGGCTTTTTGATCAAACGTCCGTTCACCAACTTAAAGTTCTCAACTGTTCCTGTTTTACCACAGGTAACAATTCCTGGAATCCGTGCTCGAGAAGCCGTTCCACCAGGTTCGTGAACACATCTTCTCATCCCTTCTACTACAGGAGGGAAATGCTTTTCATCCACCATGGTTCTATTCTTCACCGTGTATTCTTTGCGAGGTCCTCCACCGTCAATCGACTTCACGAAGTGAGGCGTATAAAACCAACCTCTATTCGCCATAATCGCGGCTACATTTGCCATTTGAAGTGGCGTCAACTGCACCTCTCCCTGCCCAATCGAAATCGACTGAATGGCTGAAAATTTCCACTGTCCTTTTCCACGCCAATGGTCATAATATTTTGAATCAGGAATGTTTCCTGCTCGTAAGCCTGTGATGTCCGTTTCTAGCTTTCTTCCCAGTCCGAAACTGTGCATGTACTCGGCCCAAATATCAATTCCAACCTCCGAATCTTTAAAGCTGCTTTTGTGTTTTCCTTGTTGAATAATTCGACGGGTTAACGCGTAAAAATAGGGGTTGCACGAATATTGAACGGCCTGTGTTACCGACCCGGGGTGCGGATGGTTGTGACATCCTACCACACTTTTGTTACATGGAAATCCTGTGTTGGCTTGCACCACACCTTCCTGCATTCCAATTAAAGCTTGAATCGGCTTGAAGGTTGATCCTGGCATGTACTCCGAAGCAAGTGGACGCGGAAACAGGGGTTTGTTCTCATCTTCTACCAATTTTGGGTAGTGCTCGTTGATGTTTTTTCTTCCTACCAAGAGGTTTGGGTCGTATGTTGGCGCGGAAACCATTGTGAGGATTTCTCCCGTAGCGGGCTCAATTGCCACGATACATCCTTTTTTATTTTGCATCAACTTTTCGCCGTAGGCTTGCAAGTCGATGTCTAATCCAAGTACAATTCCTTTTGACTGCACCGCCGTAGTGTCGTATTTTCCGTCTTCAAATGAACCCACAGTGTTTTGTCGGGCAGAAGTTACGATGTACTTCACTCCTTTTTTTCCTCTAAACTCTTTTTCGTAGAAACGCTCAATTCCAGCGCGACCAATTTTGTACGCCGGCTTGTAGAATGGATCTTTATCAATTTCTGGTTGTGTAACTTCGGCCAAGTACCCCAAAATATTCGCTCCACTTTTGTAGGGGTAATTTCGCATACTCGTTACTTCTTCGTAAAATCCTTTGAAGTTATCCAACTGCGGAGCGATGCGCGCAATTTCATCGGCGGTTAATTCCTTCAGAAAAGGATAAGGTCGAATTCGCTGATAATTTGTTTGGTATTCTTTCGTGTGTGGGTTGAAATATCTCCCCTCTCCTTCTTTGATTTCTTCGATCCGAGCAAGCACCTCGTCCTTGGTCATTCCGATCAACTTACCAAAGGCAACTGTGTCAAAATCAACCATCTCCTCCTCAATCATCATGAGGTTGTAATAGGTTTTGTTCTCGATCACCTTGTTCCCATTTCGATCGAACACGACGGCTCTCGGAGGCGTTACTTCAATCCTTCGCTCCGCAATTCGCTGTGCCTCAAGCTTCCACGTTTCCGTATCCACAACTTGCATGTAAAACAACTTGATTCCGTACATCAATCCTGTGATGACGAAAAACGAAATAATCACATATTTTCGCGTGTCAAAATTCATACTCCCCCTCTAGCTGGTCTGCGAATAATTAAAAATTGAATTAACAGGCAAAGTCCGAACGATAACGGTAGACTTAGCAATGTTTTTTGCAACACGTATAAAATCTCATCTAAGCGAGACAATTCGATGAGAAAAAACCAAAAATGGTGAATGAGCAATAAGATCCCGAATGTTCGTAAAAACCATCGGTAGCCCATGTTGTGAACGTTCACTTCTAGGTCAATTTCGTATCCATCTCTCGGTGCAAATGCTTTGAAAATTATCGGTCTGAAATACGCCATGAGCACCAATGCTGATGCGTGCATTCCATAGGTATTCGACATAGAGTCGATTGAAATTCCCAGTGCAAACGCCAAGAATAACAGCAAGAAAACGTTGATTTCAACAGGCAGCAGCATGATGTATAACGGATAGATCATCATCAGCGTTCCCGCTCCTAATTCCACTTTGTTTAGGACGACCACCTGAATAATCAGAAATAACGCGAAGCGTAGGGTATGTAAGAGAATTTTATTCATCTTCTATTGGATCGTCTGGGATTGTTTCTTCTAATTTTTCTTGTTCTGATTTGAGAATGTTTTTTACAACATAAATGTATTGAACCGTTCTAAAGTTTTCCGCAAAGAGAACGGTTACATCCCAAATGGGCTGACCTTCAACTGGGGCAGTTTTTGCGACTTTCCCTACGGGAATACCACGAGGGAAAATTCCAGACTTTCCTCCTGTCACAATTTGCGACCATTTTTTGATCGATCGATCATTTGAAACGCCAATCATGCTTCCACGTCTAGGATCGACACCGTCCCATTTCAAAAGACCCGGTTCTCTCGAACTACTGATCATCACATCCACATTGATATCTTTTGTCAAACACGACTTGATTACGGAAAAGTGTTCGCTTACGTTGTGAATTACACCCACAACTCCTTGATCAGAAATAACACCCATTCCTCTCTCTACTCCTTGCTTTTTTCCAATGTTGAGCGTAAAGTAATTGTTTCTTCGACTGAAGGTAGAGCTAATAATTTCTCCGGGAATGTATTCGAATCGTTGAATGAAATCATCTTTTGTCAGAACCACGGAATCAATTCCCATTGGCGCCTTTAACGCTAGCTTATTGACAGTCAACTGCTCACGAAGCCATTTGTTCTCTTCCTGTAATTTCTTGTTACTTCCGCTTAATTCAAAATGCTTTGTCACGTCATTGCTCCAGCTCATAACCGTTCCTGAAACAGTCGATGCCGTTGTCAAATACTGTGACCTCGGAAAAGTGCTGAATGTAAATAGAATTGTCAACGCAATTCCTTGGAGAAGAGCGAAAAACAGGAGAACACGAAACCGACGAATGAAAGCCAGAAAATTGCGCATATACAAATTTAATCCAAATTTCGCATTGAGAAATCTATTCGGTCAAAAAAGGGCGAATCATGGTGCTTTTAAGGTCAGATTTAAAAAAAATTGTGATCTCATTTGTTTCTGATTCAGAATTCACTTCGTATCTCAATCAATTCTCGCTCTTTTTCTTGTATTTTTACTTAAATCATTAAAACCACTTCCTCATTCAATAATGGAGAAAGAACCACTGAAAGCCGCTATTCATCAATGCATAGAAGCAATAGCAAAAGATCCAAAAAATCCGACCTTGTATCAGGACTTGGGTGACTTACAACGTCAATGTGGTGATGCCTTGGGAGCTTCGCAGTCTTATCGGAGTGCGCGCGTGCTTCGAGACCACCAGTTATCTGCAAAAAAGTCGGATCTACACTTTCAGTCTTCGGTTGACAACACCGATGCTTATCTCGATTTATTGAAAAAGAGTTTGACGTATCAATTATGGGATGCTAGCGATGGAAGTTCCTACGAAATGAGGGCTTCTAAACCTTTGATTAGTGCCGTTCGACTTCTGCAACGAACCAAAGAGTTTTTCAAACCTTCTAGTGCTGAACAACGCGAATTCGGAATGGATTGGCCCTCCAAAGCGTACACCATGGTTGGAATTGAGCGATTGAACAATATTGAGTATTGCGCCAAAGTTATTTTGCAAGATGGCATCGAAGGAGATTTTATTGAAACAGGTGTTTGGAGAGGAGGCAGCACAATTTTTATGCGAGCTGTGCTCAAGGCATACGGCGATCAAAAGCGCTCAGTTTGGGTGGCAGATTCGTTCGAAGGAATGCCAAAACCGAATGCTACGGAATATCCTGCCGACAAAAAATTTGACCTTTCAATGTGGAAAACCCTTGCTGTTAGTGCTGATGAGGTTCGTAACAATTTCAAACGTTTCGGATTGCTCAACGATCAAGTGAAATTCTTGGAAGGATGGTTCTCAGAAACACTTCCCAACGCTCCAATTGATCAACTCTCGATGATTCGATTGGACGGTGATTTATACGAATCAACGATGGATGCTTTGAATCACTTATACGCCAAACTCTCGCCTGGAGGATTTGTGATTGTAGATGATTACCATTGTGCAGAACCGTGTAAACAAGCAGTGAACAATTTCCGAAAGAAACACCAGATCACAGAAGAAATCATCGGTGTTGATTGGTCGGCTGTTTATTGGAGAAAAGCAAACAAGTCATGAGTATGCAGGAAGCGAATTGGCAACAGGTAGAATCCGCGTCTTCTAAAAAAATGAAGGCTTGGCTCGAGAGTTTAACGGAAAAAACCTGCGCTGAAAATGAAAAAGGTGATTTCCCAAAAACCCTCTTTATCCTAGACAATGATTATGGAGAGTTAACGACCATTCTTTACCTAATTCAGGGACAGTCGTGTTTTAGCAATTCAAAATTAGTGCTAAGTCCACGCGTATTTCAAAAAAACCGAAATGTATTACCCGAACGCGTAGCAATGTGGGAAACGGAAGAAGACCTCGAAAATCACCTCACTTCCTTTCAACCCGATGTGCTTGTGTTAGCGGCTGGATACTTAATTCCTGTCCACAATTTGCTCACCAACGAAGCACTTGAACGTATTTGTCGTTTGGCGACGGATCAAAACACAACTGTGATCACGGCAGATCCATTTTTGGGCTTGCTCTCGGAGTGGTCTTCCAAAGGTTTGGACAACATCATTTCCATTGACATTCCAACGGATGCCGACGAAAATTTAGAAATGATGAAGCGTCGTGCAGATCTAAAGTTGCACACAGAACTAGCTAGAGCCAATGCCTACTTGAAAGATTTTCATCACTTGTACCCGACCTACACGGACATGGAAGGTGTTGACGTTTTTCGTTCGGACGAGAAAAACCGAAGCTTTTTCAATGATCAACTGGTGATTCCTGACGAACTTCAAACTCCCAATTCTGCAGACAAACCACATTGGGTTTTCATCATTTCTGAAGTTGATTTTCAAACGCAAAGCATGCATTTGGGAGTACCTAAATTCATCACAATCGTACTAGAGCTATTGACTCAAGGAGCCAAGCTCGATCGTAAAATTATCTTTCTCGGGCCGAGTTCGCTGATTGAAATATTACATGCTTCTGAAGCTACAGCCGGTTATGACATTCACCTTTTTAATTTTGGGGCTTACGAAATCGTGATGTCGCTACTCCTCACGGCAGAATATTCTTTCTACTGGAATGTGGTTTCTCACACTATTTTGATTCAATTATGGAACGGTCGACCTGTTATTTTATTGGATAAAGGTCATTTAGCTCGATCTATTCCAAGTTTATATGAACGCGTTATTGCCTGGTATTATCAAGGTTGGGAACCACGTTATTTTGACCAAAATGATCCCATTTCTCTCGAAAAATTAGCAGAATATCGTGAAGAACATGCGAAACAAAAAGCCGTATTGATGAAGGCTTACCGTCGTGCACCGTCTCCCGAGAATCTATTTAAATCCTTGATTGAAGGCAAGTAATTGGGGTAGCTGTGCCACTTCCTTTTCAACATTTGGAAATCAGTTTCCGACCAGCCCAAAGCTAAAGGTCCCTGAGATGAAATACCTGAAATGTGCACTACCACACATGTGAAATCTCGACGATTTGCCTGGATGCACAGATCAATGAGATGCATCGCGTTTGGAATGGTTTCAGTGTCAAATCCGCCAGTAGCGAGTAATACTTCTCGCCGAACTAAGAAACAACCTGCATCTAGCCATTGCTGTTTCGAAAAACCTATCACTTGTTCTGCTGTTGGCGCCAACACGTCTGCTCCCGATTCATTTAACGCATTGACCAAATCAACAAGGGCAGATGCGTCATCCACTTGTACTGAATCATCCAGAAAGCAGACTATTTTCTTCTGCGAAGCCTGAAATCCTTCCATTTTCCAAGATGCCTCATTTTCCCTTCGAGGAACTTCAATTATCGCATCTTCAACCATTTCAATCTGCTTCAAGCGGTCCGAAATTGTACTTCCCTTGGGCACAATAAATTCAAGGTCGCCCAAGGTCAAATCAGTGCGTTCTTTCTCTTCAAACGTAAACGGAGGTACATCACTCGTCCGAATCAGCGGTAGCTCCATTCGGTCAATCGACCTATCAGTTAATCGCCTCCACATTTCAAAAGCCGCTGCACTCGTCAGTGTATCACTTGCCCTTTCGTTGTGCAGTCGATAGTGATACAATACCTCATCGATCAACTCAAAATGTGCGACTTCCTCCAGTTGCAAAAAGATATCACAATCTTCTCCTGCTTGCATAAAATCGTCAAATCCTTGCCAGCCGAGTGTTCGATCGTATGCTGATTTTCGAATGAGGTAAGGCTGTGCCTGATTGAACACATCCGACACCATTCCCTTGAAGTAATGCCGTGGTCCGAATGGAAACCATTGTGTTTCTTCTACGTGCTCACTTTGCTGATTAATGAAGGATCGCCTTCCTCGAATGAGACTTGCCCACGGATTTGCTTTGGCTGCTTCAATAAATTGTTCAACTGCGTTGGGGGCCAGTTCATCATCATCGTCGAGTGGCAAAATGTACGGATAATTGTTCTGAGCACTCAAAAATGCACGTGATCTTGCAATACCTTGATTTTCGTTGAAATAGACACTCACTTTTGGGTGATTAGACTCTTGCATCTCTTCCAAAATACGCCGTGAACGTTCATCTCCACCATCCCACACAAGAGACAAGTGCCAGGCATCGCTGCTTTGTTGAAACACCGATTGGATACATTGGTTCAAAAATTCCCCTTTGAATACTGGAACTTCGATAGAAATGATCATAAAATTGCTTGCTAGTGGTTGAGTTTAATTGAACCAAAATGGTTATTATTAACCAATCTGATTCACTATCAAACTTAGCGAAAATATCTTGAAACACGAGAGCTATTTCTTCAATAAACTACCCCAAATTGCCCAGAAAATCGCACTTCAACGAATCGAAAGTGAAGAAGACCTCAATTGGGTCAACAATTTGGATCAAACCGTGTATGCACTTGCTCAAAAATGGGAGCTTACGCTAGGAGAAGTATTGAAGGGAGGCACAGCCAGTTTAATTCTTGAAGCAACAGGAAAAGATGGAAAACAAGCAGTTCTCAAAATCGCCTTACCAGGAAACTCTATTTATACCGAAGCTTTGGTGCTGAACGCGACAAATGGAAACGGCTATGTATCGCTTTACGATGTTGATTTTGAATGGGAAGCGATGCTGTTGGAAAAGCTTGGAGCACCGCTTAGCGGAACGCTCAAAACCATTGATGAACACATTGTGATTCTTTGCGAAACCTTGAAAAAATCATGGGTAAAACCGCATTTGCTCAATCTTCCGACGGCTATTCACAAAGCCTTGGAGATGAAGGAAATTATTCAAGAAAAATGGAAAGGATTGAATCAACCCTTTTCTCAAAAATCGCTTGATTTGGCTATGGAATACGTCGAGTTAAGAACGAACGCTTTTGATCTGGATAACTGCGTTCTGACACATGGCGATGCACATGGATTCAACATCTTGGAGACTCACGATGGCACGTACAAATTTGTAGATCCTGATGGTGTGATTGCCGAAAAAGCCTATGACTTGATCTGCATCATGCGCGATTGGAGTGATGACCTACTCTCTGGAAATCCACTTGAAGAATTACGTAAACGTTGCTCGTGGTTAGCAGAACTAACGGGGGCAGATGAAGACGCAATTTGGCAATGGGGATACCTTGGACGTCTGGTGATTGGACTCACCTTACTCGAACTGGGAAAGGAAAAAGAAGGTCGAAAAACACTGAAAGTATCGGATGAAATTTCGCGTCAGTTGTTGTGACTTACGTCAATTGCTTCACGTCTTCGAGCCAAACATCCAAATCTTCCGCTGATTTCACAAAAGCAGTTTCTTCATACGTCTTCAACAAGGATAATTCCATGATTTCCTTTTTCGTGAGCACATCCGAAGGCGAAATACGCGAAATGAATTCATCGATAATTCCGAAAATGGATCGGTCATGCACTTTGGTAACACCCCAAATTCCAGAAACAACCCGCACGAGTTCCTTTAAATACACCTCTAAAAAATGCTCAAATGGAATGTCCTGCGTTTTTTCCAATACCAATTTCTGTGAAGTAGAAAGTACCTTCAATGCAGATTCATCAACCTTTGTGTTTGTTTGATGTGCTTGTTCAATGTTTAGGCGATTGATGAAATACCCACGAAACACATGGGAAAACTGCTCGTTCAAGGCATCCGATTTATTTCGCTTGTTGAGTGAGTTTTCTCGCTCAGATGTATACTGATTCACCACGGCTTCGCTGGCTTGAAGTCGAGAATGAAGTGCATTGCTTCGGTTTTCTTGCTCTAAATAACCACTAAGTCGATGAATCAACTCGCGGTAATTTCTCAAGTTTTCAGTCGCTAATGGCGATGCCGGCAAAACAGGCTCTTGTGCTTTCAGCGTTTCAACAACCTTCTGCAATTCATCAACAGGCAATGTTGTGAGCGATAAATGAATGGGAGAATCTACTTGATTGAAAAATAACTTGATTCCTTCCTCCGTGCAATAACTCACCGTTTCAGGAATTTCTTCCCAGTTGAGACGCATTGGGCAATAACGCCATACCAAGCTGAGCCCTCGGGATTTCATCAACACATTGAAATATGCTGCGTTTTCCATGACTTTTTCAAACGAAGCTCCTCGACGAATTTTCTCGTAGGTTGTTTTCTTAAACGAATCTATCGAAATGTGAATCCAGCAGTTGAAACGCTCCAGCAATGCCTTTATGGAATCATTGAGAATGGTTGCATTCGTCAAAATGCACGTTTTAATCTTTGGGTTCACCTCACTAATCGCCTCCCAAATCCGTTGGTATGCTCCGATCATGAATGGTTCTCCTCCCATGAAATCCGTTTCAACTACGTATGGCAAAAACGGCTTCAATTGCTCGACAAAAGTCTCATCGTATGGGTTGGGCATTGCGGGTAATCCTTCTCTGTGAAGACGAATAGAAGACGAAGCCAATCCGTGGCACATCACACACTGTAAGTTGCAGTTGTTATGGATGTTAAACTCCAACTTCATGGGGAAATTAATGCTTTCACCCGAGACATTCTCTTGTGCGCGTTTCACAGCAAAATGCTTCGCTTGTTGACTGTAAAAATTCGCATGAGACCCTCCAAAATCACGCGAGATAATTTGTTCTCGACACTTTTCGCAACCGCTTGGAAAATGACCACTTTGAAGCTCTTCGCGCATCTTGTTGGCTACATCACTTCTCCATATTTCCTCCAATGAGTTCTTGGGATAAACACCCATTACCTGCGTTCGGTTGAAACAACATGCCGTTACTATACCCAATTGTGAAAAATGCAAGTTCATGGATGGCGCGGGGCACATCGTATGGAGAGACGCATCTCCCCGAAAGTCATTGTATTCTTTCAATATGGATTGATCAATCATCGTGTTCGTTTTTGGTTAGCGATTGAAGCTGTTCATGAATAATTTTCCCCACCCGAAATGCATTTGCAGCAATAGTCAAGCTCGGATTGATGCCCGAACTGGATGGAAAAAAAGATGCGTCCACAACGTATAGATTTTCCACTTCATGCGCTCGATTATTGGCATTCAATACGCTTTCTTCTGGGTCATCACCAAATCGACAAGTTCCACAGACATGCCCAAAATTGATATTGTTCTCGGTAGCTGTTACAACTTTGGTTGTTAACTCTGGTGCGAGTGATTTCGATACCAAGTTGACCAATCGTTTGTTACGTCGTTTTAACTCGTCGGAGTAATGGTAATCGAGGTGGAATCCATTCGGAGAGCTATCATCCAATTCAATTCGGTTGTGCAAGTACGGAAGGTCTTCCAAGATCGTTGTAAAGGCCGAGCTTTTACGAAAACGTTGACTCGCCATTTCCGCTATCTCCGCCAGAGATGAACGTGATTTTCGTTTCGTCCATCTAGGATCTTTCTCTTCTACATATTCCAAATAGCTCCGAATTATGGGAGCTATCGGCTGTAATCCTACGGATTGAAACGTCCCAAGTTTTTCGCCTTCGCTTACATAGAAGTCGTTAACCGTTATCGATTTTATTGGACCTTTTGCACTTCGATCTTCCTGCTGATCTACCATGATAAAATCACTTGTGTGCAGCATCAAATTCTTTCCTACAAGTCCTGACCCATTCGCCAGTCCATTTTTCCAATGAGAAGAAGTAGAGCGCAGCAAAATACTCGGAGTAATGTAGGCTCCAGCAGCAAGTACGACAATTTTCGCATGTAATTCAATCGGTTTGCCTTTTCGTTTAGCGTGTACCTTTTTTACATGTGTTTCCGTTGCTTCCAATCGAACGACTTCACATTCTGTGAGAAGATGCGCATCTAACCCATGAACTGCAGGCAACAGAGATCGCGTTCCCGCATCACTTTTGCAGCCCCGAAAACAAAGGTCTAGGCATTCCCAACACTCATCAATGTTGTGATACCCCACATGCGAACGGTACGGGTGCAACCCCGCTTTCTTCATCGTCGAAAAGATAAACTGATCACGGTCGCTCAGCTCAGGAGCTTCTTCTAGTGCAGCTGACGGGTCTGAATTCAGCTCATCTTGTGTTCCACAAATTTTCATGTGCGCCTCCGCTTCGCGATAGAAAGGCACAAGTTCTTCGTATGAAATCGGCCATTTTTCAGGAATCGTCGAATCGCCAATTTCCTTAAAATGCTGCCTTGGTTCGAAATCCGTAGGATGAAAACGCTCTAATTGGGCGCCATACAAAATGGTTGATCCTCCCGTTCCACAACCAACAGGTCCATAGAAGTTTACCCGACCAAAAGAAGTGGTTCCTTGAAGGCGATTTGGCCATCTCCCTTTGAGCAAACGCACCTCGAACTCTGAGGTAACATCGGGGAAATCCGAAATGTGTTTTCCTTGCACGAACCTTCCTTTCTCTACAAACAAAACGCGGTTCCCGAGTCGACTCAATTCGTAACCAACGGTTGACCCACCCATTCCCGTTCCAACAACAATTACATCCCATAGCTGTTCTTCTGGGTTTTCCGGTATGTAGCTTTCTGTTTTCATTTTTTGAGTATAATCTTGACGGCATTTTCCGTTCCATCCGATGCTTTGATACATCGAGCATAATGCGCTAATTTTTCTTTCATGTACGCGTTGCACAAGACATCTTCAATTGTTTTGTTGAGTTGGTCTGTTGTGATTTCTTCCTGTGGCTTATTGATCAAAACTCCCAGTCCTAATTTTTCGATTCTACGTCCGATTTCTAACTGTTCGAGGTTATTGGGAAAGATGATCATTGGTCTTTCATGAAGAATTGATTCCATAACGGTTCCGTGTCCTCCGTGACAGCACACAACCCGACTTCTCATCAAAGATTGTTCAAGGCTTCCAAATTGTTCACTGTGAACATTTTCACGATCTCCTTGCGCGTGTTCGGTATCCATTGCCGTAAGCAGTGAATAGTTCAGATCAATATTCTCGATGAGCCAAGGAACCAGATTTTGTGCATTTCCCGTGCTCCCAAAACTCAAAAAAACATCGATTTTTGACTGATTCGAATTCTCTTTTTTGAGGCGTTTCCAACCTTTCCAATTAAAATGCCCGCACCAATGAACATTCGCGTTCTGAGACGAAAACTCCTGCTCCACCTCTTCTAACGAAGCAATACCTGGAACGAGCACAGTATCTTGGTTGAGCGGCAAGAAAAGTTGTCCTCTTACGCGATTGTAAAAAGAAGGAAAACCAAGAAAATTACTGATATGAAAGACACGTACATTCTCGGTGATATTCATGTTTAGAATAGTATAGCGATAATCGGTTATGATCACATCAGGCTTTAATTTCTGAATGAGAGCTTCATCTTGTTCCACCATTTTTCTTAGAAAATCTACTCTGATTTGCATCTCTTCCGAGCTGAGGTCATTTGCACTATTCAAATTCCTTATGTCATGCTCCTCACCTTCTTCGAAGGACACAATTTTTCCAAACGACCGAGAACTATCTGGTGGCATCTCAATCGAAGGATGTATCACAATTTCCTCAGGTAAAACATGGAATAAAGTATTGTAATGGTCGCATGCAGCAATGTGTACTTCTGCGTTGTATTCAAACAACTTCTCCGCAAGAGCAAACGTACGGGCCAAATGACCCAGTACGTTGCTTAGCGGTAAAAAAAGTACCCTTGTTCCAGTCATAAACGCTTTACGAAGCCGTTTGCTCTGGTTCAGGTGGACATTGTAAGGTAAAGCTACCAATGTAATCCATTACCTGCTTGAATGCTTTTTCAATTTCCTCGAATAAGGCATCGAAATTCGGGATGTCTGGAATAGTGATATGGATGTTCAAGATGTCCATAAGTCCAGGAATTTTCAAATCGATGTTCAATGCAGATAGAATCTTCTGGAGCAAATCTTGAATTGGCTTGAGCGCTTCGTCGATCCACTTCGCAATTCCTTTGAAGAATTTGAAAATATCGTATAACGAGTACTCGTGAGGATATGGGATTGGGATCAAAATCTTGATATTCTTCAGGTCGTTTTCCAATGATTGAAGCAAGCTGATAAGTGGTTTCAGCGGACTGAGAACATCTTCGATTGCAGCAATAATTGGTTTTAGTGGGTTCAACGCCTCTTGGAGCTCGTCTAGTTTCGAGTAGAACTCTTCGATGGTACTGCTCGCTGCTAACATTACTTTATTGAGGTCGGCTACAGCGGGTTCTGCAGTTGTTGAAAATTCGGTTAAAATTTTCAGTGACTTATCTTTTGGTGCGCCATTTGGAAGGCTTTGAACACATGAGTACACACCTTTGAATTTATTCAAGAAGGTTTGGGATTTTTGTTGCACTTCCTGCGTTGCATTGATCGCTTTTTCTAGCACGGGATCCAGTTTCGACAAGGCATTTCTAAGAGGTTTCACAAGTGATTCAATCTTATCTGCTGCCTTTTTTGCCTCCTTTACTTCAGGCTGAAGCACAGAGATCGCCTCTTTTACGGGAGCTGCTGCTTCTCCTACCTCGGGAATAATCGAAACAAAGGTTAACAATTCATTGGCTGTGGTCAAATCTTCATCTAATTCTGTCAGATCATCGTCGACCGTCTTCGAATAGGTTAATACTTTAATGATTTGATCGAGATTTGCCTTCAAATGCCGAAGGTTTGCGTTCAATTTTGCCGCAATAATCGGGGTTTGTCCCAGAGTTGCCACAAATTGATTCGTTGGTGATAGTGGTGCCATTTAGTGAATTTTATGGTTAAAAATGAGTGGAACTATTCGTTCCTCGTAAAGACTAATCAGCCCAATTTTGAACTGATTCCTCCAAATTTAACACATCACCTCTTGAAAAAAACACGTAGAACTACCTGATTTTCAAATCTCGGGACAAACATCACTCCGTATTGAAGAACACAAACGACGAATGAAAGCCATGGGAAGGTGTTCCTCTGTATGAGGAAACAAAAAAGGCACCTGAACGTGTATTCGAAGTGCCTTTTTACTAAATATTATGATTTTCTAGTCTCTAATCAAGAACTGGAAGCGATCGATGTTTTTCAAACAAATAGCTGTTCCACGTGCAACGGCGCGAAGCGGATCTTCAGCAATGTGCACAGGAAGTTTTGTTTTCTGTGAGATTCGTTTATCCAAACCGCGAAGCATTGATCCTCCTCCTGCAAGGTAAATCCCTGTTTTGTAGATATCCGCTGAAAGTTCTGGTGGTGTCATCTCCAAAGCACTTAAAATCGCTTCTTCAATTTTCGAAATTGTTTTGTCAAGAGCGTGCGCCACTTCCGTGTAGGAAATCACGATTTCTTTCGGAATCCCCGTCATCAAATCTCGACCTTGAACTGCGTAATCTTCTGGTGCATTTTCCAATTCTGGAAGTGCTGCTCCAACGTTGATTTTAATTTCTTCCGCTGTGCGTTCCCCCACCAAAATGTTGTGTTGGCGACGCATGTATTCTTCAATATCTTTCGTGAAATCGTCTCCCGCAACGCGAATCGACTTATCACAAACAATTCCTCCCAACGCGATTACGGCAATTTCCGAGGTTCCTCCACCGATATCGATAATCATGTTACCCATCGGCTCTTCCACGTCGATTCCAATACCGATTGCTGCCGCCATTGGCTCGTGGATGAGGTATACTTCTTTCGCTCCAGCATGTTCTGCTGAATCGCGAACGGCTCTTTTTTCCACCTCTGTAATACCAGAAGGAATACAAATTACCATTCGAAGAGAGGGGTTGAATACTTTTCGACCTGGGCTCATCATTTTGATCATCCCACGAATCATTTGCTCGGCTGCTTGGAAATCTGCAATTACACCATCACGAAGTGGACGAACCGTTTCGATCAATTTGTGCGTCTTTCCGTGCATTTGTTGTGCTTTCTTTCCGATTGCGACAACTTTTCCCGTTTGTATGTCCTTGGCAACAATGGAAGGCTCATCTACCACAACCTTATCATTCATGATAATAAGCGTGTTCGCCGTTCCCAAGTCGATTGCAATTTCTTGCGTTAAAAAGCTAAATAATCCCATTTTTTTCCTCTCAGCTGATTTAGATCCCTCGCGAAATTTACTATTCGCCTTCGAAGGTATACTGAAATATTGAAAAAAGGTTCCCTTTTAGTGTTTAAAATGTCTATTTCCTGAAAAAACCATAGAAATTCCATGATTATTACAATAATCAATAGATAATTGGTCCTTGATTGACCCTCCCGGTTGGATGACTGAAGTGATTCCAGCGTTGTCTGCAATTTCAACACAATCTGGGAATGGGAAGAAGGCATCCGATGCCATTACCGCTCCATTCAAATCAAAATTGAAGGATTGCGCTTTGTGAATTGCCTGACGTAATGCATCTACTCGAGAAGTTTGTCCTGTTCCACTTGCCAACAGCTGTTTTCCTTTCGCCAAAACAATCGTATTCGACTTCGTATGTTTCACCAATTTATTGGCAAACAATAAGTCTTCAATTTGTTCTGCTGTAGGAGATGTATTTGTTCGTGTTTCCAAATCTTCCGCTACTTCCGTTTTGAAGTCTTTGTCTTGCTCAAGCACTCCATTCAATAGAGTTCTGAACTGACGTTTTGGGAATTCTACTTCTTTTTGAACTAAGATGATACGGTTTTTCTTTCCTTTCAATACTTCCAACGCGTCTTCATCGTAAGCAGGAGCGATGACCACTTCACAGAACAATTCGTGAATTTGTGTCGCGCATGCCAAATCGATTGGGCGGTTGGCAATCAAAATTCCTCCAAATGCACTTACCGGATCTCCCGCCAATGCATCTCTGTACGCTTGCGCAATCGTGGAACGTGTTGCCAAACCACATGCATTGTTGTGTTTCAAGATCGCAAAAGTTGGATCGTCATTTTTGAATTCAGCCATCAAGTTAACGGCAGCATCCACATCCAATAGGTTATTGTACGACAATTCTTTTCCATGCAATTTGTCGAACAAAGCATCCATATCTCCGTGGAAGATTCCTTTTTGGTGTGGGTTTTCACCATATCGCAACACCTTTGCAGGCTTCATGCTTTGCTTGAAAATTTCTTTTTCTCCCTGATTGAAGTAGTTGAAAATGTGCGTGTCGTAGTGTGAGGAAACGTCGAATGCATCTCTCGAGAATCCTTTTCTTTCTTCCAAACTCGTCTCGCAATTGTTTGCCTGAATGATTTCCAAAAATGGCGCGTATTGCTCTTTCGATGGAATGATTACTACGTCTTTGTAGTTTTTCGCAGCGGCACGAATCAATGAAATTCCACCGATGTCGATTTTCTCAATAATGTCTTGGTGCGAAGCGCCAGAAGCAACTGTATCTTCGAATGGGTACAAATCAACAATGACCAAATCAATTTCAGGAATTTCGAACTCCGTGATTTGTTGTTGATCTCCTTCGTGATCTCTACGCGTTAAGATTCCACCAAACACCTTAGGGTGCAATGTTTTCACACGTCCTCCCAAAATGGAAGGGTAAGAAGTTAAATCTTCTACACGAACCACAGGGATATCGAATCCTTCAATGAAGGCTTGTGTTCCTCCGGTTGAGTAAATAGTTACTCCATTTGCATGAAGTTCTTTCACGATGGGTTCCAATCCACCTTTGTCGAAAACAGAAATTAGTGCTGATTTGATCGCTTTTCGCTGTGTCATAGCTCTTGACATTTATTGAGGGTAAAAACAAAGCACAAAAGTACTCCAAATTTCGTGGAGCCCTTGCAAAAAACGATATAGTTTTCCACGAAGAGGGTAAAGTCATTAACAGATTGTTCGGTTTTTTCGGATTCATTACGCGGCCGCTTCTCGGTGTTTGATCCTTGCTCTACGCGACTTTCTCATTGTCTGGTTTTCGGATAGTAGATGTTCGGGTAATCGGTTAACGGTTGTCGGAAAATCATCCATGGCTAGCGAGGAAATTGTATTTTTATCTCGAAAAGGACAGTAATGAAGCGAATTTGTTTGGTAGAAGACGAAGCTAGTTTGGCTGAGATGATTCAGTTGAATTTGGAACTGGAAGGATTTGAAGTGAAGTCATTTGACAATGGGCGTCTTGCTTCTGAGCATTTTTCAGAACAATTGGATTACGATTTATTCATTTTGGATGTGATGCTTCCTCATGTAAACGGCATTGATTTATGTAAACAGATTCGCTCACGATCCAATGCTCCTGTTTTGTTTTTGTCGGCGAAAGGAACCACTACCGATCGCATTCACGGACTGAAAGCAGGTGCCAACGATTACTTGCCCAAACCATTCAACTTAGAAGAGTTATTGCTTCGCGTAGCGGTTCTGACCCAACACCAATCCGAGGATGATGCAAAAATCGGAGAGTGGGAAATCAACTTTAAAACGTATACGATTTCGAACGGCACAGACACGCAATCCTTAACGAAAAAAGAGGTCGCGCTCATTCAGTTATTTATTGAGCGAGAAGGAGAAGTGGTTTCTCGCTCTGAGATTTTGGATCGGGTCTGGGGGAAGGATCAATTTCCGACTACTCGTACCATCGACAACTTTATTCTGAATTTCAGAAAGATTTTTGAGAAGGACCCAAAACACCCAGAGCACTTTATTTCTGTTCGAGGAGTTGGTTATCGATTTAATCAGTGAAAATAAAAAGCGGAAATAGTAGCAGATTCTATTCCCGCTTATCGTAGCTGGTTTTTGGTTTACATCTTCATGAACGTGTAGTTATTCATGTTCAGCGTTTGTTTCGTTTGATTCACTTCTTTCACGAGGTAGTCAAATTTTCCTTGATCTTTTTTCTCTACCATGTGTGCTTCCATCATGGTTCCTGTCAATTGTCCTTGTGAACCATAATTCGCGGCAGACGTCATTGACCCAAACATGGGAAATTGTTCAAGGTTTTGATACATCTCGACATTGATGTCATCGGTGTACCAAGCATTCATCGTCATATCTTCTGTTTCGATGTAATACTCGTCGCATGAATATCCAGCAATCGTTTTTGTGTTTCCTGTTTCTCGGAAGGTGTAATCTTCGTCATCTGGGATCGAGTCTTGGTAGTTTTCCATCGATTGGTTAATCTGATCCGTCATGAAATCCATCGAAATGGCTACCGCACTCATATCCGAATCATTGAGTACAATCGATGTATTGTTTTTCAAGTCCATCAATGATCGCGTTGATTCCCCTCCTTTTTCATCTTTGAAGATCACCATGAAGCAATCTACTCCATACGACATATCCATGTTTGCTGTTTCGACTTTTTTCTTTGGTTTTTCTTGAGATTTCATCTCTACCTTAAACTCAATATCCAGCGTGTAAGAACTTTCATATTTGGCATTGAGCATTCCACCAAAATCGAATCCTGATGCCTGCGATTTAGCCTCATTTTGTGAACCACTTTCACTCCCATTTGAATCATCCGAACTACTCACAGAACCCGATGATTTCTTTTCCGAAGAGACAGAACCTGGTCGTTTTCTCTTTTTGAATAAGCTATCGAGCGCCTGATCCGTTTTCTCTCCAGTTTTATTGACAACTTTGTCTTCAATTTTTCGCTCCGTATTCTCTTTGATTCGTTCTTGTATTCTTTTTCCGAGCTGAGCATGTGTATTGCCAGCCACAAACACGAACAACAAAGTGCTAAAAAGTAAAGTCGATGAGATGTTTAATCGTGCCATGTCTTCAATAATTTGATTTACAGCACAAAATTAGCGCGACATCCACCCTGTGTTGCAAGGGGAAGACCTCAAATCACACCTAAGGGAAAACCCTTGGTTAATCCATAAACCCTTGAAGAATGGCTTTTTTCACTAGACCGGCGACGTTCTTCACGTCAAACTTTACAAATAAATTGGCGCGATATCCTTCCACGGTTTTTTCAGAAATACTGAGCGTATCTGCGATAACCTTCGTGGATTTTTCATTGAGGATTTCCCGAAGCACTTCTCGCTCTCGCTGTGTTAGATGTACTTCTTGCGATGAATCGCTATTCGTTAAACTCGAAGAAATCAATTGCTTTTGCAGCGCTTGTGAAAGGTAAACGTCTCCGTTTTGAGCAGCTTCAATGGCTTGTTGTATTTCTTCCAATCCATCTACTTTGATGACGTATCCATGCACTCCCTGATTTAGTAATGTTTTTACCGTCAGCGTATCAAACAAGGTAGACACGATGATAACTTTTAACTCAGGTTGTACGGCAAAAATTTCCTTGATGAATTCACGCGCATCATCA
>JABXHO010000132.1 GCA_013373595.1 Flavobacteriales bacterium
ATGCGAGCGCAACAGGATGTTCTCAAGCACAAGTAGATGTTGCAACGGTAACCGTAAATCCATTACCAACAGCAACAATTGCTGGAACAGCGACTGTTTGTGAGGGAGATGCCGCACCAACAATTACCTTCACAGGAGCAAACGGAACAGCGCCTTACACATTTACGTATAACATCAACGGTGGAGCCAATCAAACGATAACTTCGACTGGTAGCACTGCAACAGTAACAGCACCAACGGGAACTGTTGGAACATTTGATTACAACTTGGTAAGCGTATCCGATGCGAGTATAACAGCTTGTTCGCAAGCGCAAGCGGGAACGGCAACAGTAACTGTTGTCTCATTACCGACAGCAACCATTTCAGGAACAGTTGATGTATGTTTGGGAGCACCAGAGCCTGTAATTACTTTAACAGGAGCAAACGGAACTGCCCCATACACGTTTACGTATAACATCAACAATTCAGCGAACGTAACGGTAACTTCAACAGGAAATACCGCTACGATAAACGTACCGACGGTAGCAGCTGGCGTGTTTAACTTTAACTTAGTTAGCGTTTCAGATGCGGGAGCAACAGGATGTTCGCAAGCACAAACTGGAACAGCAACGGTAACCGTTCTAGATTTACCAACAGTATTTGCTGGAAATGACTTTGTGGTGTGTGAAGGAGATCAAGCTGTACTCACTGGTTCTGGAGCCACAAGTTATGTATGGGATCAAGGTGTTACTGATGGAGTGTTCTTTACTCCTCCAGGAACTACAACTACTTATACTGTAACGGGAACAGATGCAAACGGATGTACAAATACGGATGATGTCGTTATCACGGTAGAGCCACTTCCAGTTGTATCTTTTGTGGGAGATGTTTTGTCAGGGTGTGAGCCATTGACCGTAACATTTACCAACACCACTCCAGGTTCACTTGATAATTGTACATGGACGCTTGGAGACGGAACAACGTTGACAGGATGTGGTAGCGTTTCTACAACATTTAATACACCAGGAATGTATGATGTCACACTAACGACAACGTCGACTTCTGGATGTACAGCAAGTGCAACGTATACAGACTACATTTATGTAGAAGCAATTCCAGTGGCTAGTTTCACGCCAAGTTCTTCATCGGTTTCCAACTTGAATACGGAAATCCACTTTGAAAATACGAGTGTGGGTGCAACGGACTACAATTGGACATTCGGAGATGGAACGCCATCAACGACTCAAGAGTCTCCTTGGCATACATTCCCAAGTGAAGACCCAGGTTCATACAATGTTGAATTGGTAGCATACTCTCCACTAGGTTGTTCGGATACGGCCAACATTACCATTACGGTGAGTGAAGAGTTGATCTTCTACGTTCCGAATACATTCACGCCTGATTACGATGACTTCAACCAGACATTCCAGCCTGTATTCAATTCTGGATATGATCCATTTGACTTCACTTTACTCATCTTCAATAGATGGGGAGAGATCATTTTTGAAAGTCATAATGCAGACATCGGTTGGGATGGAACCTACGGAGGAAAGTTAATGCAAGATGGTACTTACACGTGGAAGATAGAATTTAAAACGAACACAAGCGACGAAAGAAAGATAGTTGTTGGACATGTGAATATGTTGAAATAGACTACTCTACTTAGCAATGAAAACGAAGGCCAATGGTCTTCGTTTTTTTGTTAAAAAAACATACAGCTTGTTGTAGTTCTGTGATTGTGGGTGCAATGGACAACTATTTTATGCAAAAAACGTCTTATTTTTGAACACAGTATCTAATTCGTTTTACCCAGACGTTAATACGAGTTAGGATACTTTCATTCAGATTGATGTTAAACATTGGTCTGAAAAAAGATTGTAAATATGAAAATCAGTCTCTTATTGAGTGCTTGTTTTACTTTAGTGACGCTTGTTGCGATTTCAACTCCCGAGATACAATCAGCAGCCGATTTTTCCTCAGAAAATGTTGAGTCATCGATGGATGGGCTCCAGTCTTCCTTTGTTGGTGGGACTACATCCGAGCATATGTTGGAAACACTCATTAAGTATAAATCGAGCGTGATGGACGTATTTCGAATGAACGATTTAAACGTAGCGTAAAAATGATGAAGTTTCTCACCATAGTTGTATTAAGTATCACCCTTCTTTCTTTTGGGAAAGTACATGCACAGGTTCAACCGTCCTGTACGGTAACAGCAAGTCCTTCTTCAGTTACGTTGAATTGTGGAGATACTGTGACTTTAAGCGCATTAGGACTTTCTGCTAACCCCGTTCTTTCTACAAATTTTGATGGTGGAGCAATTGGACCGGGTTGGTCAACCTCGGCAACCATGCTCTACAATAACCCTTGTGGTCCAAGTTTAGATGGCTCGCCAGCCGCTTGGTTTGGAAATGTGCCGCTTCCGAGAACCTTAACTTCAAACGGATTCGATTTATCGTGTGGAGGGCAGGTTTGTTTCGACCTTGATTTTGCCGGAGATGATCCGTGTGGTGGTTGTTCGGATTGTGAAGATCCCGACCTGATTGATGAAGGAGTTTTCTTCCAATATTCGGTAGACGGAGGATTGAATTGGGTGGACATTTTTTACTTTCAATCGAATTCAGCAAACAACACTCCTTACTACCAGTGGGGAAATTATTGTTTCATTCTTCCTCCTGCTGCATGGTCAGCAAACACAATGTTTCGATGGGATCAACCAAACATTTCCAGTTCATTGAATGATCACTGGGGAATCGATAATGTTTCCATCATTCCGACAAACTGTGGATATTGGTACGATTGGAGTAACCTTCCTGCATCCAACGATCCTACGACACAAGTCGTAACACCGAACACCTCAACTACCTACTATGTCGATTATACAGATGGAACAGATGTGTGTACAGACTCGGTAGTTGTCGAAGTGATTCCTCTTATCGCTACAGCAACGGCGACAGATACAAACATCAATTGTGGTGCATGTGTAGATTTGGACCTTTTAGTGATAAACGATGTTACGAGCCAATACTCTGATAATTTTGAACCAACATACGATCCTCAGTTCTGGAACATCGTGATTGGTGGAACGGCAAATGCGGATTGTGGAAGTTTGTCTGGAAATGCCTTGCACTTCGACGGAACTTCTGGCCGTTTGGCTACAACCGTTCCAATTGATGCGACAAATTGCTCAAACCTGACGTTCTCCATGTTTATGGGGAATAATGGTTCCAGTGCACCGTGTGGAGATGTGGGACCTGGAGAAGGTGTAAAGCTGCAATTTTCTACAAATGGAGGATCTTCATGGACTGATTTAGCAACCTATGATCAAGCGCTCTGGGAAGCGAACAATGCATGGCAAGGATTCAATGAGGTGATTCCTCCTGCAGGACAAACAACGAGTACTATTTTCCGATGGATTCAACCTTCATTCTCGGCATGTTTTGGTTGTGATAACTGGGCATTGGATAACGTCAATGTTGCCTGTGCATCGCCAAACGTAAATTACACATGGACGCCTTCAACAGGATTAAGTGATCCAACAATCAAGAATCCTAGTGCTTGTCCATTGTCTGATATTACCTATTCAGCTACTATTTCAAATACGGTAACGGGATGTTCGGCATCCGACGATATTAGCATCACAGTTGGTGTTTGTGCATGTACATTCAACTCCTTTACATACAATATCAATCAGTGTCAGGGAGGTGGAACCTATTCCATTAGTGGAGATTTTGAGTATTTCCTAAACCCAGGAACAGGATCATTGGTTGTAGAAGCAACGAATGCTTCAGGTACATATTCACAAACCATCCCGGGACCTTTCACCGATTTTCAACTCACAAACTATTTGGTAACAGGAATTCCTTCAGATGGATCACCAGTTTCAATTGTCGTTTATTTTACGGATGAAACAACGTGCGATTCTACATTGAGTGCTGTCTCACCAGTGCTCCCGACCGTTACAAATGTTTCGGGAGGAGCAACGTATTGTTCAGGAGACGTAATCGCACCCATCCTCGTGGATGTGACGGGAACTGGGCCATGGACAATTGACTTTACCTTGGATGGTGTGGCGATGACAGCATCAGGAGCGGCATCTCCAATTGATTTAGGAACATCGGTGGGCGAATATATCGTAACGGCAGTGACAGATGCAAACTGTACAGACACCGCATCAGGGACACAAACGATCGTTATCAACTCCCTTCCAACAGTCACGAATGTGACAGGCGGTGCTGCGTATTGTGATGGCGATCCGATCAATGATATTTTTGCAAGTGTTACAGGAGTAGGACCATGGACAATTGATTACACGGTTGATGGCGTTGCTGCGAGTGTGTCAAATCCTACGAGTCCAATGAACTTAGGTAATGCGCCAGGTGTCTACACCATTACTGGAATTACGGATGCGAATTGTACAAGTACAGCATCAGGAACACAAACGATTACGGTTAATCCACTCCCTGCGGTTTCAGCTGGAAATGATTTTACAATTTGTGAGAACGATCCAGCAGTGCTTACAGGATCTGGAGCTTCTACATACGTTTGGGATAATGGTGTAACAAATGGAACGGTATTCAATCCAACCACTACAGCAACATACACTGTGGTAGGAACCGATGTGAATGGATGTCAGGAAACGGATAGCATGGTGCTCACAGTTGAGCCACTCCCTGTTGTTTCATTTGTTGCAGATGATACGGATGGGTGTAGCCCAATGTCAGTTGAGTTTACTAATACAACACCAGGGAATATCGCGACGTGCGTCTGGAACATTGAAGGAGCGGAAATTTTGGATGGATGTACCATCAACTATACGTTTGATTCGCCAGGATTATATGATGTAACCTTAACGACCACATCTGCATCTGGTTGTACGAACTCAGTAACATATAGCGATTACATCTATATTGAAGCTGATCCAATTGCCGATTTCGTTCCGTCTACGTCTGAAATATCAGTATACAGTTCAGATGTGACATTCATCAACACGTCATTTGGAGCGACTTCCTACGAGTGGGACTTTGGAAATGATTCAGGGCCCGTTTATACTGAAGAACCATCGGTAACGTACTCACCGACGAATCCAACGAACTACGAAGTCACCTTGTATGCTTTTTCTCCGCTTGGATGTATGGATTCCGTGGTACGAGAAATCTTCTACAAGGAAGATGTGATCTTCTACGTGCCGAATGCATTTACACCAGATGGAGATGAGTTCAATCAAACTTTCCAGCCTGTATTTACATCAGGATTTGATCCTTATGATTTTGATTTGTACATCTACAATCGTTGGGGAGAGTTGATTTTTGAGAGTCACGACCCACAACAAGGATGGGATGGTACATTCAATGGAAAGCTCGTACAAACGGGAATGTATGCATGGAAAATTGAATTCAAGACGATCTACACGGATGAGCGCGTTCTCGTGAAGGGACATGTCAATATTCTGAAATAATCGATTTAGCATTACAAGAGTTGGCAGATTTGTTCTAAATGCAAAAGCATCACTTTCGTGTTTTCTTTCGTCTTGACTGTAGACCTGAAACTGCTTTTATGAAAGATTTTTTTAGGGCAATTGTAGTTTTGCTCGCGATGATATTGTTTTTATTTGACGCATCTGCCCAGATGCAGATACCCATGACTCCTGCAAGTAACAATCAGACCTTTAGCACCTGCAACGGTTTCGTGATTGACTCTGGAGGACAAGGAGGACCAGGATATGGCAATAATGAAAACATTACGATTACGATTTGTCCAGATACACCAGGAGAAATTATTTCGATCGTTTTTAATCTCTTTTCACTTGATTTAACAGATGATAACCCTGCTCCGAACATTACGAATGTAGACGTGATGAATGTGTATGATGGAACTTCTACGGCTGCTAACAGCTTGGGAACCTACTCGGGTAATCAGCTGCAAGGAGTAGTTATCGAGGCAACAGCATTAAACCCTACAGGCTGTATCACACTTCAGTTTGTTTCCAATACGATTGGAACAGGAATGTTCACAGCGAGCGTTTCGTGCGAAACACCATGTAACGATCCGCAAGCAGGTGGAGTTATTGTAAACGGAATTGCACCAGATAGCATTCGGGTGTGTCCAGGGGAGTTGGTCAATTTTCAAGAGCAGGGTTCTTTCGCGCAACCAGGCTTTACCTTGGTAGATTATGAGTGGGACTTCATGGATGGAACTACGGCGAACGGTCAAAATGTTTCACACTCGTATAATGTTCCAGGTCAATACCGGGTTCAACTTTTTGTAACAGATGATAATGGATGTGGCAATCCAAACTTGATTGATTTAGAGGTGCTTGTGGGAACAGAAGCCGACTTTACAGGATTCCCCGGAGATACGACCATTTGTTTGGGCGAATCTATGAGCTTTTCGGCAGATCCTGACTCCTACGAAGTAGAATGGAATGGATTCAGCGGAAGTCAAGCAATTGATGATGGGTGTTTGCCAGATACACTACTCGGTGTTTCTCAGGATATACAGATGCTTCAAACTGGTTTTTCGGCGGGAACTTCAATCACGAATGTTACCGATATTCAAAGTATTTGTTTGGATTTAGAGCATTCGTTTATGGGAGATTTGGTGATTATTATCGAATGTCCAAACGGTCAAAACGCAATTCTCCATCAGCAGGGTGGAGGAGGAACGCAAATTGGCGTGCCTGTTCAAGCAGACAATGTAGACTGTTCTGATCCTGCCACAATTGGAGTGCCTTTTACCTATTGTTTTTCGCCAACGGCAACACAAACATGGGTGGATTGGGTAAATGCGAATCCTGGAACGAACACAATTCCTGCTGGCACCTACGCTTCGATCGATCCACTTTCGAATTTGGTAGGATGTCCAACCAACGGTATATGGACGTTAACAGTGATTGACAACTGGGCGGCAGATGATGGAACATTATTCAATTTTGCACTCAACCTTGATCCATCATTTTATCCTCCTGTTACAACTTTTCAGCCCGATATTGGGGTCAACTCGGATTCATCCTATTGGGTGACGCCAGCGCCATACATGACAAGTTTATCAGCAGATGGAAATGATATTTCGGTTACACCAACCGTAGACGGAACGTACAATTATCAATACGTAGTTGTCGATGATTTCGGTTGTACCTACGATACGTCAGTTAACCTCATTGTTGAGCCGAACCCAATTGTATTTGCAGGAAATGACACAACACTTTGTGGAGGGAATTTACTTCAATTGCAAGGTCAATTATCTGGGACAGGAGCATCTTCAGATTGTGATTACACACTCGTTTTGGGAGATATTTTTGGTGATGGATGGAATGGAAACACAATTACCGTAACCGTAAATGGAGTTTCAACAGATTACACCTTGCCAACTGGAAGTAGTACAACTTTCAATCTTCCTGTTCCAAGCGGAACGACGGTTACGGTCACATTCAATGCCGACGGCGGTTTTGTTGGTGAGTGTGAGTATTCGATAGAAGATGAAGCTGGAAATGTCGTGTTTTCACAAGGTCCCAACTTAAATGGTGTCACAACCAATACTTTTGTTCCAGCGTGTGCTCCCGATTTTGTATTCGACTGGACACCACCAACTTCGTTGAATGATCCTTCCATTATTGATCCTATATTGACAGTTTCAGGTCAAGAAACCTTAACCTTATCGGTGTATCCAATCGGACATCCATTGTGTGTGGAAACCGATGATATTACTGTTTCCGTTTCAGCCATTCCTGATCCTGGAGTAGATACTGCCATTAGTGTGTGTGCTTCTGCAGCTCCAGTTGATTTATTGCCACTCTTAGGACCCACTGCGGATCAAACAGGGACATGGGAAGATCCAAATGGAAATCCTGTGGTGATGCCTTATGATCCTGTAACCATGCCAGTAGGCGACTACAAATATGTGGTGGACATCAGTGGGTGTAAAGATTCGGCGCTTGTTACAGTTTCAGAAGTTTTGACGGAAATAACGGCACTCACGGGAACGGATATTTCGTGTAATGGACTTTCAGATGGAGCGATTGACTTAACTGGAACCAACTTCATTCGATACTCGATTAATAATGGTCCTCCAATTGCTTCAGGATCGCCTGTAAATATTACTGGATTGAGTGCTGGTTCGTACACGATAGAAGTTTCTTCTGCGGATGGTTGTACTGATTCGGAAACGATCGTTATCTCAGAACCAGCTGTACTAACGATGACAACTAACACAACAGATGCAAGCTGTTTCGGATTGTGTGATGGTGAAGTGGATGTCAATCCAAATGGAGGAACGTCTCCGTACAATTTTGTTTGGAATCAAGGTGTCGCTGGAGATCAAAGTGGAACCGCCAACGGAATTTGCGCAGGAGCCTATACTGTAGATGTTGTTGATGCCCGTGGATGCTCAGTAAGCGGAAACTATGTAATCAATGAACCTGCAAACATTTCACCGGGACTTTTACCCGATACACTTTCGGGATGCTTCCCGCATCAAGTTGACTTCGTGAATACAACGGGATCACCTGATATTATCTCGACTGAAGTGGATTTTGGTGACGGTACAATTATTACCGTTCCAGGATTGGATGCCTTCGAACATACTTATAATCAGCCTGGATTATACACCGTGACCATGCAAGTTACAACGGTTAATGGATGTGTATATAGTCAAGTATACAACGATTTGATCTTAGTGCACAATTGGCCCAATGCCAACTTCTTTGTGAATCCAAACTTTGTCTCTTCACTCGAACCAACGGTGAACTTGTACAATGAAAGTTCAGCAGATGTTGTCACATGGCAATGGGAAATTCCAAATGCAGAAACAGCACAAACGGCAAACACGGAGAATGTCCTCGATGTTACATTCCCAGCGGATGTCCCGAATATTTATCCAGTTACGTTAACTGTTACAAATCAATTTGGATGTGTCGATTCCATTACGCGCAATGTGACAATTGTAAATGATGTAGTGCTGTATGCTCCAAACACTTTTACTCCAGATGATGATGAATTCAACCAAGCGTGGGAGTTCTACATTACAGGAATTGATATTTACGACTTCAATCTGAAGATTTTCAACCGTTGGGGTGAGTTGATCTGGGAAAGCAACGATCCTTCTGTTTCATGGGATGGAACGTATAATGGCAAAATCGTTCAAGATGGTGTCTATAATTGGGTGATGGAATGTGCAGATAGCCAAAATGATAAGCGTTATACCTTTAACGGTCATATCAATGTGATTAAGTAAAGCGATGCGACAGAGCTTTTCGATTAAATCATTTTTCGTAGTGTTCATTTTAGGATTTACCGCAGGCTGTGTTGGTGAAGAGCCTCTGTCAGATTCAGAAATCGGAACTGAGAATAAGAAAGCTTTTGAGGCTTCCTCAAACGACGTAGACAAGAATGAACCCTCTCAAATTTTTATTGATTTTGTTCGAGAAATTGACAGTTTGGGCTGGGGAGCTGATACGGTTCGAGTGAACAAAGTTGGATTGTATGCTTTGGATGCAGTGCACCCTACGTTGATTCAAAAATTGCCTTTCTATAAATTGCAATACGATCAAACTACCGTTCACAATGTATTGCGGTATACGTTTTCCAAATCCCATAAAAAGGCAGATCAAGCACTTTCCAAAGTAAGGCAGATTTGGGGATATTTCTACCGAGATAAAGCAGGCGTGAGTTGGATTGCTGACGGGATGATTGAGGAATGGTCATTTAGCAATGAGAAAGAAGCGCAAGAAGCATATGCCGAGTTGAAAAAACACGGTAACAATATCTACTTCAATACGATGCCTTTCTTCTACCAAATAGACGAAAGCGTTTTTATTTTTCATACAAGAGCCATGGCGTTTAGTTACTACCAGAAACCATTGTATGAATCGTTTGTTCTGAAAGTAAAGGATTGAAAGCTGAATGAATAAAATTCTATTGATTGTACTCGTTTTAGTAGGAACAGTTTTTGCTGCTGTCGGACTGCTTACGCTTTTCATTGTGATTGATATTCGATCGAAATACGCAGGTCAAACCATTGGGGGAGAAGCGGGAGAATTTGTATCAGTTGTTGGCGGCGTAGCGTTTATTTCCCTATTGATTTCAGGTGTGTTGTTTTACTTGGTGTACAGGATGAAGAGAAAAAAGAGATAGATGAAAAGGATTTTAATTCTGTTGGTTGTGCTGAACATTGGCAATTACAGCTTGGCATGTAGTTGTCAAGATCCTGGTACGGTGGAACAAGGATTCGAGTATTCAGATATGGTGGTGCATGGTACTGTTCTCAATCGGAGCTATGTCACATACCGCGAAACAATGAAATGGGAGAAAGGCGATTCACTCAATGAAATTCTCACTGATCGGAAAAATGATCTATTCAATTTCGAACTCATCTTGAAGATCGAGCTGCAACTATGCAAATCCTACAAGGGAGAAATGGTATCCGATACGATTGTGATTTATACAGGAAGATCTTCCGCTGCTTGCGGCTTTTCTTGGTTTGAGGAGGGAGAAGATTCCATTATTTATGGAACATCTGCGAGTTATACGTATGGCTTCTTTACCTACGAAGATGGGCTGGAAAAAGACGGCACCTTTTGGACAAATCACTGTATGCGGACAACTGAATACAATGTGCAAGAAGCAAAGGAGTTAGAAGCTCTTTTGACAGAGTGAATTACTTCGGTAGGATCAACCACAATCGACCATAATGCTTCATGCGTCCTGCGTATTCTCCAGCATCGATTCCAACGCCTGCGTATAAATCCACGCGCCCCGATCCTTTTATGGCTCCTCCCGTATCGTGTACCATCAAAATGCGGTATTCGTGATGCATAAAAACACCTTCAGAATCCAAAACGGGGATTTCACCCAATAAAATAGCTCCCTTCGGAAGGTAACTCAAATCACTTGCTATGGAAACGAAGTCGATAAGAGGAACACCAGCGGCTCCAGAAGGTTCCTTTTCCGATTCTTTGAAAAAAACATACGAAGCGTTCTTCATCAATAACGAAAGGCTGTCGGGATAGGTATCGAACCAGGCTCGAATCGACTGCATGGATATTTCTGCTTTCGAAATATGTCCCGCATCAATCATGTATTTGCCAATGCTTTTGTAGCTGCGATTATTTTTTCCTCCGTAGGAGAAGAGCTTTTTTGAACCATCTTCAAATTCTACGTAACCCGAACCTTGCACTTGCATGGAATACACATCGAAGTAGTTTTTCGCATAAGCAATTTCCAAATTCCGTCCGCTGAGTTTTAGTTGCTCATCGATCTGTGCGCGGGACAATCCTTGGAGGTAGCTCGATGGTGGTTTTTTGTAGATCGGATACTTGTAAATACTGTCTTTTTCCCTTCGGACATCAACAATGGGTAAGTAATAACTTGTAAACAAGACATTTCCCATTTGATCGCCTCCCCAGATTTTTTCCAATCGAAAGCTGGAAACGTCTAACGTGTCTGATGCATGTCTTTGCAATTGCTCATTGATCTTTCGTACATCCGAATAGCTATATCGAATTCCATTTCTAGATGAAGCAATCGCCGTTCCTTTTCGTCGTACATAATCTAAGTTATGACGCAGGGCTAGCTCGAGTTGTGCTGTATTGGCAATCGTGATTTGACGTAGTTGTGTATCGCGTTCGAATACACGTCTCATCTTGTGAACGGTATCCAGTTTTCCATTGTTTTCGAATGCATCAAATGAATTGACCACTTTCGATGAAGCGGGTTGCTCACTCTGTGTAAACGAAGAGGCACTCAAGAACAGAAAGCTCAAGAGTGCCATAACGTAGGATATAGTCATGTCACTTTTTTGAATCAGTGACAAGATAGGAAATAAGGTAGAATTGATTGGAGGTTTAGGAATTGAGGTAGCGATCCAAATTGATCTTCATGTTGAGGTGCATCCATTTTGTAGCGTGCTCCATTGATTTCCCATGAACAATTTTTTCGTAATCAATGCCCCAATCGGATAAATCTACTTGTCCCTCGAGAATCAAGTCGGTAGAAATGCTTTCTTTTGGGTTGCGAATACCTGTTGCAAAGAACTTTACTTGTTTCTCCACACCTTTTATTGACAGTTTTCCATTGATTTGGTACCAATCCACACCCATTGTATAGACGTTTGTCGATTCGAAAATGAGCTTTTCATGCTGATCGTTCTTGAATAAACCAGGTGTTTGAACTTCAGCAGTGTACTCATCTCCAAGACATGTGGCGAAAGAGTTGACACCAATTTCAAAATGAATCTGCATCGATTCAAGTGGATTGCCTTGGTCGTTACGCGCTTCTGTTTCAATGTGAAGATTGTTCACTTTTCCAGAGAATGGCAAGCTACATCCACCGTGTGTGACAAAAAGATTGATTGACTGAGAAGGTTGTTCTTCTGAGGTCGGTTGAGTTGATTTTTCTGAATTGGATGAGGTATCTGCTGTCCAACTATACAAAGACAAACTTCCAACGACAGCCAAAGGAATGGCGATAAATTTAACGTACTTCATGGGTTTCAATTAATGTTTCCATGAAAGTACAGCACTCTTCAGTTAGAGCCAGTAAACGAATGTAAAACAGCGTAAAATGTGAAGGAAATAGCGGGTTTACTTTCCTTTACGACGCTTTATCTCTTTCATAATGAGTTTCAACTCACGACTCGTTTGTCCTGCTACAGACGTGTTTTCTTCAGCGCGACGTAGCAAGTACGGCATCACTTCTTTCACAGGTCCAAAAGGAACATACTTCGCAACATTGTATCCCGCATTTGCCAGATTGAATGAAATGTGATCACTCATTCCCAATAACTGGGCGAAGTAAATCGAAGGATGGTTATTCGGAAGTTCCTTTTCTGCCATAATTTGCGTGAGAAGCATCGAGCTTTCTTCGTTGTGCGTACCAGCACATACGGCAACAGTGTCGATATTGTCCAACGAAAGACGGAGTGCATGGTTGAAATCGGCATCACACGCATCTTTGTTCGGTTGAATTGGAGAAGGGTAAGAATGTTTTTCAGCTCGCTCGCGCTCTTTTTCCATGTAGGCACCTCGAACGAGTTTCACTCCCAAATGATAGTTCTCTTTTTTCGCACGGTCAATTTCTTCCTTCAAATATTCCAAACGATCATGGCGATACATTTGCAAGGTATTGTAGACAATCACATGATTTTTATTGTAGCGCGCCATCATTTCCTGCACAATACGATCGATGGTATTTTGAATCCATGTTTCTTCCGCATCAATAAAAACAGGAACATTATGTTGAAGAGCTGTTGCGCAAATGCGATCTACCCGCGCCACAAGCGTTTCGTAACGGTTTTGGTCTTCCAACGTCAGTCGGTCGATGCCTTCATTCGCATTTTTGAGGACGTCAAAGAGGCAAATTCCCGTCATCTTGAAAACGGCAAACGGAATGTTTTTATTCGACCCACCCGCTTCGATGGTTTGGATAATCTCAGCTACAGTAGCATCAAAATCCTCATCTGCGAATTTCCCTTCAATACTATAATCCAGAATCGTCTTTACATTGTACTCAGCGAGTGAGTTCATGGTCTTCATCGAACCTTTAACCGATTCTCCACCGCAGAATTGGCGAAAAATAGTTTTTCGAATCATCCCTTTGATGGGCAAACGAAGTTTAAAAGCCAGGTTGGTGGCCCATTTACCAAACTTCACAAATGCGCTACTCCCAACGGCCTTGAAAAGCCAGTAAGCTCGCTTCAAATCTCTATTAGATTTACTGCGAAACGCAATTTCCGTATTATCGAATGAAATCATGGGGCAAAAATAAGTTGAATTCAAAAAAGAATGGATTCCATTGATCGATTATTTAACGTAAAATTCATTTAGATTTTCGCTTATACTTGGAATGGAAAGATTTCAGAACATTCAAAAATATCGGGGAAGGATGGAATATTGGAGTGAAAACAACTTTCAACTGAATTTAGCGTTTAACTTTGGAGTTTAAAACGAGACGAATGCACATTATTGAATCCAATGGACATCAACTGGAATTAGGACCGATTATCGAATCGAGTTTCGTAGAAAAATTGCGCCTGTTCCGAGAAGAGAAAATTGTTTTGTTTGGGGATGAGCATACCAGCGAAGCTTGCATTAGTTACTTAGTGGCGAATTTTGATGAATTGTCGGAAGCCGAAGTGATTGTTATTCCTGCAGGTGAGTTGAGCAAAACGGTGGAAATTGCAGAAAACATTTGGGAAGTGTTGAGCGATTACCAAATTGGACGTCATGATTTATTCGTCAACGTTGGAGGTGGATTGATTACGGACATGGGTGGTTTTGTGGCCTCATGTTACAAGCGTGGATTGGATTTCATCAACATCCCGACCAGTTTACTGGGAATGGTAGACGCATCAATTGGCGGAAAAACAGGAGTGAATCTTGGGAATTTGAAAAACCAAGTGGGCGTCTTTAGCGATCCAATTGCGGTATATATCGATCCGTTGTTTTTGTCTACTTTGCCTGAGGCAGAATTACTGAGCGGTTATGCGGAGCTATTGAAACACGGCTTGATTTCCGATGTTGCATTGTACGAAGATGTGATGGAACAGTTGAATAACAATCCATACGAGATTTCGGAAGAATTGCTCAAACGCGGAATTGAAATTAAAAACAAAGTTGTTTCGAAAGATCCATTGGAAAAAGGGGAGCGAAAGAAGTTGAATTTCGGTCATACCTTTGGACAT
>JABXHO010000045.1 GCA_013373595.1 Flavobacteriales bacterium
GCCGCCACCGCCGCCGCCAAAATCACTTCCTGAACCACCGTTCACGCCTGCTGCACCACCAACACCTCCACTACCACCATCGGGGCCAGAAGCGCTGCCTCCTGATCCACCAATCGCGTTTCCTCCAGGATTTCCGTTTCCTCCCGTAATCGTCGTGGTTCCAATTCCAGTTCCACCAGTTCCACCGGCTCCGCCGTTGTTATCACCAATTCCGCCGGAACCTCCATTAGCAAAAACAGTTCCACCATCCCACGATGATGCTCCTCCTGGACCGCCATCTCCTCCTGAAGAACTTCCAGAAGTTCCTCCAGAACCTACAATGTAAGAAAACGTGGTTCCAGGCGTTACAACAAAGACGCTGCTTGCATATCCACCAGCACCACCGCCGCCACCGGCCTGACCTCCAGAGTTTGAACCTCCACCGCCGCCGCCAGCACCATAGACTGAAACGGTGACTGAAGTCACACCGCAGGGAACGGTCCATGTTCCAGATGAAGTAAACGTTTCTGTTGTTTGAGAAATACAAAAAGCAACGGGTAAAACACTCAAAGATAGGGTGAGCATCTTAGTGTATACCGCGTCCAATGATATACGTCGTAGTAGTGACTGCATAAGCGGAAGTTTTAACATGTGAAATATCTGTCTCCAATCGTAGTAAAAACAAATATCGCGAACAGCAACTTACAACAAATTTAGCACACAACCCAACTACAGCACTGATAAAGAACACTTTACAAACCCATACCTAGGTTGATTTCTTCGCTCAAATAGGGAAATACATCGTCGAATTAACCATTTTTAACGACGAAAAAAATTAAAAAAAGTCCCATTTTTTTTAGAGTAAAATCGATTTTAACAAAAAAACAGCTATTAGAGTAGTAGATTATCGCATCATTTTAGCTTTGAATGTGTGTTTTTTTTGATCTATTTTCTACACCTAAACTATATAAAAAAAATCCGTTTAGAGGCTCCGATTTTCGTACCTTATTCAGTAATAATTGAATAGACCAAATTGGTACGGTGCTTTCTACATTTTCAATCATAAAAAAACATTCTTTATACAGCTTGCTTAAAAACATGTTGTAAGGATCAACCACCTTTCTCACCAACATAAAAAAGATATTCCGATAGCCCGTTTGAAGCTCAACTGATCCTCAGAAGCTTATAAAAAAACACCCTACTCTAACAACTATGCTTAACCGTTTTAATTCACCTGAAAATCAATTAATTACGCCAAAAACAAACATACACCACATCTATAATGATTTAACTAACAAATCTTTAATAATGGATAACATATAAATATTCATTCATATGCATATTTTGAACATGTACTAGCATTTTATACATATGAATAGCGTTAATTACAATAGATTTGAATGGCTCCTGGCGAAATAGATAATCATTTTAACTATGCATTTCGCATTCAATTTCGGCCACGGACTCCTTTTAACACTTTGGATGTTCACTGGAGCATTTTCATCACTTTTTGCGCAAACGGGATCTACTGTTCAAACTCAAAACCAGTGGCCCACAGCTGAAGTTGTCATCACAATAGATTCGACTATTCGTTCCTTTGACTTTCAACTTTACTATGATATGCCAGAATGGAAGGCTGAACGATTGGAAGAGCGTATGATTCTGAGCTACCCTGATATGCAAGGCATTGAGATAAATGCGGCGAACAAGACCGTTCATTTTGATGTATTGAATACCACCGAAACCGCTACGATTAACCTAATATTTCGTCACTTCAAATATCAAGGATATGAAGAATTGTAAATACATCTTTATCGTAGGAATCTTTGTTTTACTAGGTTCCTCGGCTCGCTCGCAGTGCAATACAAACATCTCCATTTGTACCGCTGGTACTGCAGGTCCATTCCCATTTAATGTGCCAGGAGTCCCAGTAAGTACTTGCTTGGATTTTATCGGACCATCGGTTTCATACATTACGTTGTACATCACCACTGGAGGACCATTAGAAATGCTCATCGATGCAGATTCGACCACTGGCTTTATCGACGTCGCAGTATTTAATATTCCAAGTGGTATCGACCCGTGCGTTGCCATCGAGGACTCCACCAACGAGATTGGATGCAATTATGCCAGTAACTCAAGCGGATGCAATCAATTTGGGAATTCATTCCCGTGTGTTTCATCTGTTCCTGCTCCCATTGTGAGTACAGGTGATAAACTGATGATTGTGGTTGAGAATTGGTCGGGCGTCTCCTCCACTTTCAATCTACAACTCGGAAATGGTGCTCAAACTGGACCTCCAAATCCAACAATTGACTCAATTGCTCCTATTGTAGTAAGTGATCCTCCGATTATTCTAGCTGCAATTGATGCAGGAGGAACTTGGACAGCCTCATGCGGATCATGCATTAATGATTCAACAGGAGAATTTCACCCATCGATTGCAGGCGTTGGAACGCATGATATTTGCTACGATATCGGAGCTGCTCCGTGCGATGCACAAGATTGCATGTCACTCGAAGTTGGGGTTAACCTCGGTCTTGAATATTCAAGCGTCAATATATCGTGTACCCCAAATCGCAAGGTCGATCTTAAATGGGAAACAAATCAAGAAACAAACTGCAGCCACTTTGTAGTTGAAAAAAGTCACGATGCGCTTCATTTTAAACTTGCAGGAATTGTTAGTGGACACGGAACAACCAGCGAAGCCATCTCCTACCTGTTTGAGGACCAATTCGATGCACAGAGCACCTATTACCGCCTAACTGAATTTGATATCAATGGAAATGAAGCGATTATCGGGACGTATTTTATTGAGTGTAGTAGCCCTGAGTTAAACATGTATCCAAATCCGGCTTCAAACGAAATCAACTTAACCTATTCCAATTTTATGGATAATGTGACAACGATTTCTGTGTTTGATGATACAGGCAGAGTCATTCACCAAGAACATGGAAATACTGATGGGAACTCCCTCATTGATATCTCAAATTTAAGCCCTCAAGTGTACATTGTGAAAGTAAACGATGCCTATCACGAGAAATTTGATCGATTCGTTAAATTATAAGTATCTCAACAGAAATGAGAGAACATGAATCGGTTATTATTCCTACTGCACCGTCAACTAACAAAGACGAAGTTCCACATCCGAGAACTCGGACGAATATTTTCCTCACGTGCAAAAAACACCGCACAAAAACCGCTTATTTATCCAAGCGTACTGCATTAATGCGTTTACTACCAACAACTAATAGGAATCAGTTTTAATTCCTAACTCAAGTGATTGCTTCGGCTCAATTTAGAGCTGAGGCAATCTTTGCATTTTTAGGCGATGATGTCACGCCATTTCTCACTTCTTCTGGCTACTGCACGAATGTAGCCACAAATTCCAATGGCTTTGTATCCTTCTTCTGTGAGTTTTTCAAAGGTTTTTATGACTAATTCTTGACCAATTCCCTGACCGCGAAGAGAGCGAGGAACTTCTGAGTAGGTCAATCGCATGGTGTCTCCATCGAGCGCATACGTTACTTTTGCCTCAAGTCCGTCCTCTAGTGGAAGGATAAACTGATGATTTTCTTTGTCGTGAATAATTTCGCGTTCCATGTATTTTTAATTTATGATTACGTTTATCATCTCCGAGAGATCAGGCAAGATTTGCTGCTGATTCTTTCACATCTTGTCCTGTTGGTCGTTCAAAAGCAACTAATTCAAACAAGTGAATCACTGCGAATAAATGATCAAAAATATCTGCTACCACACCTTCGTATTTCTCCCACTCTTTGGTTTTCGTAAAACAATAAATTTCTAATGGGATTCCATATTCTGTTGGCTCCAACTGTCGAACCATGAGTGTCATTTCTGAGTTGATTCCATCTTGTCGTTCCAAGTAATACTGCACATACTTTCGGAATAACCCTAAATTGGTTTGCTTTCTTCCATTAATCGCTTTTTCGCCTACAAATCCGTGTTCTTCATTGTACTTTTCAATTTCCGTTTGTCGCTCCTGGACAAAATCTTTCAGCAAGGCAATTTTTTGCAATCGTTCAATCAATTCAGGCGATGCGAACTTCACCGAACTGATTTGAATTTTCATTGGGCGTTTCACTCGTCTTCCATCGGACTCCGCCATTCCACGCCAGTTTATGAAGGAATCAGAAATAAAGGAATACGTTGGAATCGTCGTAATGGTACGGTCGAAGTTCCGGACTTTTACAGTCGCTAGCGTGATTTCTTCAACGTCTCCATCCGCTCCATATTTTTCCATTGTGACCCAATCACCAATGCGAATCATGTCGTTGGCCGCAAGTTGAATACTTCCGACAAATCCCAAAATGGTATCTCTAAAAATCAGCAAGAGAATCGCTGAAATGGCTCCCAGTGACGTAAGGAAAAATGCAGGTGATTTCCCCGTGATGACTGAGAACATCACGATGATCAAAATCCCAGAAAACAAGATTTTTAAAATTTGCGTGTACGATTGAATGGGTTTATCACGTAAGTTCTTAACCTCCGACATGATGTCACGGATAGCGTTAAACGTGCGGTTAACAATTAAAATACACGCAAAAATGATCAGCACCTTGCTTACAGTGACGAAGAACGATTGAAAATCGGGGTAGTGAAAAAAGACAATTGACAGGAAAAATTCCATGAACATAAACGGAACGAGCAAGGCTAAACCTTTGAATACCTTGTTATGCATCAAGTGATCATCCCAATCTGTTTTTGATTTTCCAGCAATGGTATGCATCACCTGAATCAATATAAATCGTGACACAACCCAAACTAGAAGAGAAGCGATAACCAAGGCAATGAACATACCGGCTGTCCACCAAATAAGATCACCTTCCATCTCTCTTCCTTCTAAATGTGCTCCGCTTTCGTAAAAACCCTCTATCCAACTAATAATTTGTGACCTCATTTTCGTTATTTTACAACAAAAGTACATTTTTGAAGAAGAGCGCCCTTTACATCCTTGGATTAATCACACTCGTTGTGTTTCCAATTCCCACCTTTGTCGGACTTTGGTACTTCGAAGATGTTGGTTTTTGGGAAATTCTTCAATTGGAGAACTTGAGCGTTCTGCAACTCGGTTTAGGGATTGAATTGGGGATCGCCTATGCCTTTCTTGCGTTGTTGTTTATGCAAGCTCCCATTTTTGATGAGCTCCCTGTTCGGGTAGAAACAATGGTGCGCGACATGAAGTTATCCCTTTGGGATTGCATTTTCCTATCCATTTGTGCAGGTGTTGGTGAAGAATTACTCTTTCGATCTGGCGTACAGTTTTACTTGGGACCTTTGCTCACTTCTGTCATTTTCGTGGCCATTCACGGCTATTTGAACCCAATGAACTGGCGTATGTCCCTCTACGGAATTATCGTAATGCCCTTTATCCTTTTGATTAGTTATGGATACGAAGAATTTGGATTGTGGTTCTCCATCGGTGCTCATTTCGCCTACGACTTTGTCTTGTTTATGACGATGTCGCCGAGGTTTAATAAGATTGAGTAATTCTTGATTGAAGGATTCATAGAAATCAACAATTTGCAGCATTCAATTCCGAATAATTTGCAAACGATTTGCTTGTAAAACGTACATGCATGGCGGAAGTGCCGTATTTTGATCAATCTGGATGAGTTCGAAATAACGCAGGTTGCACATTTCCTCTGGAACATCCAATAGTGGTCCTGCACCCGCCAAGTACAATTCCTTCAAGCGAGATAATTTCGCCATGGATTTCGGCAAACTCACGAGGTTATTCCGATTGAGATGGATGAACTTTAAGTTTTCGCAATCGCCAATCGAGTTCGGAAGGCTATCCAACTGATTGTATTTCACTTGCAATACTTCCAGATTTTTCAAGTTTCCGAAGGATTCTGGCAAGCGCCTAAGGTCATTCTGATTGAGCCACAGCTGCTCCAAGCTGGTCATTTCGCACAGGTCTTCAGGTAACGATTCAATCTCATTAAACTGAACCTGGAGAATTTTCAGATTCTTTAACTCACCGATGGAAGCGGGCAAGTATTTTAAATTGTTTCGGCCCATGTAGAGCTTTTCCAAGTTGACCAATTCGGAAATACGATCGGGAATACTATCGATATTGTTGCCATACAAACGTAGCACACGCAGGTCTTTGTTCAAAAATGCTTCTTCCGGAAATTCTGTCAAGCCTTTTCGGGACAAATTGAGCGCGTTTCCATCCTTTGAATACTTGAGATCCATCACATGTGCACAGCCAAGAAACGTGAGGAGCACACTCGCCGTTAACAATTGCATCAGTTTACTACGTAAAATGGAAATGGTCATACTGCAAGATACTGATTTTTGAGTTGCGCAGGGTTGGGTTATTTGTCAATGTGAAGGAGGTCGGAGTACTGAAAGGTGTGATAAGTCAAAAGATTATGTAGGTTTTTCGGTTTGACATGTTGCCATTTGGCAATTTGTACATTTGCACATTTCGCAATATTGCGAAATAGATTGTGAAATTTCCCAGCCGCTCACGAAGCACACTTCAAAATATAATTCACTACTACGCTAACTTCTGGTAAAGAAATGAATGGCCAATAATTTTGATTTTTTTTCATTTAAAAAGCAACTTTTTTCCAATTTTTGCATCTTATACATGAACAAGGAGATTGATGTTAAAGTCAACACCTTTTATTACTGGAAATATTATGAATCTTTTGAAACCTTTTTTAATCGGAGTTTTTGCTTTTTTTGCGATAGGATTGAATGCGCAAACGCAGGAAGCGGCAACCCAAGCTATCATTGCTCAATACTCTCAAGAAAACTTAGATCTTTGGACAACAGAGTTGTCGTTAACGGCAGATCAAGTAGAGCAAATCTCCTATTTGAATGAAAAAGTAGTTGGGAAAATTCAAGCCATTCAGGATAATGCAGGATTCCCAGACGAAAAGAAACGCGAGTTTATCCGCGGAAATCGTGAAGATCACAAACGCGTGATGTCATCGATTTTGACACCACAACAATATGACGATTATTTGGATCTGACAAAAGCAAACGTTTCTAGTCAGAACAAACCGATGCAAGGAAAGTAATTAGTTTAACTTACTTCTACAAAATAAATTCTAATGCGGCTGCTTCTTTTGAAGTGGCCGTTTTTATTGAAAATCATTCCCGCAAGTAAACAAGCGCGCAACAACCTTAATTGAACCAATACACAACCCAGTTGTACCAATAATAAATTAGCGTATGAAACTCTATTTAACTGGTATTCTCTTCATTTTTCTCGTTAGCTTCAAACCTCAGAAGACTAAAAACAAAATCATTACGATTGACCCGTATCTGTCTTTTCAAAATTATGAGCATTTCAAACGACTCACCTTAAGCTCGCCCGATTCACACATAGAATACCTGAATGGTTTTGACTTTAAATGGGGATACTCGTATAAAATCCGTGTTACCGAGACAAAATTAGACGAAGCCTATTCAGATGGAACTCAATATGAGTACAAGTTAAATCGTATCGTATCTGAAACGAAAATGCCTGACTCGAGTCAATTCACATTGTTCTTAGATTCAGACAGGTACTATTACGAATTAGACTCAAGCGAACAACACATGAATGCTACTTTCAAGGAGATTAATGACAGCACGTATTTATATTTCGAAAAAGTGGAAATTGAAGTTCCAAATAAGCTGAAATCTCAATTCAAAGAAATAGTTTCGGGTGAAAAAACGCGAATGGGGCATTTCACCTACGTCAATGAGAAGCGCATTCGACTTGTTCGATTCTAAGAATGATATTTACCTTTCGTAAGGTGAATTCTCGATTGAGAGCAGCCAAGGGACTGTAGTGAAAACCGTTATCTTTGATGAAAAACGTCATTTGAAAACATCCATCATCACATTGACCTTAATTCTTCTAAGTGCATGTACAGCAACTGCTCAGGAAGATTATTGGGTTCCTTTTTGGAATAATGACAGGACTCTTTTCGGTTTTAAAACGGGAAAAGGTGAGGTGAAAATTGCGCCAAAATATGTCGATTTTGCCCCCGTGAATTCTTTTGACAATTTCAATTGGAAGTTTGAAGACATTGTTGCCGTTGGAGAAAATGAGGGAAATCAATATAAGAGTTACTACCTCACTAAATCGGGAGATACATTTGGACATGACCGTCTCTATTTCAATGAAGCTGGCTCGGTTGACTGTGAAAGCGAAGGCTACATTCGATTCACGGATAAAAATGGACAAGTCGGTTTATATGATGGTTCAGGAGAGGTCGTAATTCCTGCCATCTACAATGAATTATCCACTGTTCAAAACGGGCTGTTATGGGCCAAAAAAGACGCGGATAAAATATACGACGAAGGTGATTCCTCAATATTCTACTTCATCAATGGACAGCGCCTGCTGTTGAACACCAAAGGTGAGGTGCTCATTAGCGATTTTAATACCGCGGACTATAATCCTTTTGATGAAATTGATCCGTACTCAATGCAAATAAGTCGTGAAGAATATCCTGACACAACAAAGTTCAGCATTCTTGGAGAAAATGGCGTTTACTACACCTTCTCAAACTTCAAACAGCATTTTGAGGAATGGTTAGATACTTTTTTGGTGAACAATTTGACCCGAAGTAAGTTTGAAGAAGTGGTCGCCGATCAAATTAACTGTAGAGGTTATTTCTCGAAGAACTACCTTTCTCCAACACTAATAAGTGATTCTTCTTTTTTAGATGCCCATTTTGAGCTGATTCAGTTCAAACTTCGTGAAGTTCATACATCCAATGTAGATTGGTTCGTGACAAAGGAAGCGTTAAATCCTCTTGCGTATTCAAGGGAGACATACGCCCACTACTATGACAATTGCGGCAAACCAAGAGATATTCAATATCCACTGATGAAGTTGGTGGTAAATCGCGATAATCAGCGTCAGGACACCTATGATTTTCTAAAAGTTGATAACGATCGTTACATCCTGATTGGGTTGAAGATCGATAGAGAATAAAGGCGAAACGGACCACGAGAAAATTGGATGCGTCCCTGCGTTTTTAATGCTCAAAAAAAGGCACATCTAAACTAGACGTGCCCTTTCTATATTCTGCTGTTGTTTGTGAGTTCTATCCTTCTTTCACCGAACCAAATACCTTTCGAAATTTCTCCACCTTCGGTCGCACAACGGCCTGGCAGTATCCATTTTGTGGATTGTTCTCAAAGTAATTGTTGTGATAATCCTCCGCAGGGAAGAAGTTTTCCAACGGAACAATCTCCGTCACAATTGGTTTATCCCAAACGCCATCTTTTTCCAACTGCGCTTTGTACGCTTCTGCAATTTTTTGTTGCTCCTCATCGTGGTAAAAAATAACTGATCGGTATTGCGTTCCAACGTCGTTGCCTTGTCGGTTCAATTGCGTTGGGTCGTGCACAAACCAAAACATCTCCAAGAGACGATCGAAGGAAACAACGGAATCATCGTATTCGATACGCGCCACTTCGGCGTGATCCGTTTTTCCAGTACATACAGTTTTGTAATCAGCGGTTTCAGCAGTCCCTCCGGAATACCCCGATTGAACACTCAACACACCTTCGATGTCTTTGAAACATGCTTCAATACACCAAAAACATCCCGCACCAAAAGTTGCTTCTTTTTTCATTCTTATTTATTCTTTAACAAAGTTAAGTGAAGCCGAGTTGATGCAATAGCGCAACCCTGTTGGCTTCGGTCCATCATCAAACACGTGTCCCAAGTGCGCATCACAGCGAGTACACACTACTTCTACTCGATTCCAACCGTAGGAATTATCGGCTACCTCGCCCACATTTTCGGAATTGATCGGCTGGTAGAAACTCGGCCAACCCGTTCCTGATTTGAATTTTGTATCACTCGAAAACAACTCAAGATCACAACATACACAGGTGTACGTTCCTTTCTCTTTGTTGTCCCAATATTTGCCGGTAAATGCACGTTCCGTTCCCTTCTCTCGGGTAACTTCGTATTGAAGATCGGTCAATTGTGCCTTCCATTCGGCTTCTGTTTTCACGACTTTCGTTGAGTCACCGGGATCGAAGATATAGTTAGAAGTGCCTGTTTTCGACTGCATTCCTGAGCTGCACGCCACAACTACCAAAAGTCCAAGTATTGCTGTAAATTTCATATTGCCTCGTTTTATTGCTTAGACGGTCTTCCTATCGTAAACATACAAACTCTTTTGCCAAAATTCTTTAAAATCAATTCTTCATCGTAGCTTTTCACTTGTGCGTCGATTTTTATCGAAACAAATTCAGTTTTAAGCGTACTTTTGCAGCGTGAAACTCAGACAATATCCTCGCAACTTCTGGCTCATGTGCTGGGCCTTACTCCTCTTTATGATGAGTTTCAACTTATTCATACCCGAATTAAATCAAATTTTAACCGACTTGGGCGGAGCCGATTACAAAGGATTACTCTTCCTTTTATTTTCGTTAACGGCGATGATTTCACGTCCGTTTTCAGGAAAACTATCCGACACAATCGGTCGAAAGAAAGTGATGTACATCGGAATTGTGATTGGTGTAGCAACAACATTACTCTATCCGTTTGTTGGACTCGTTTCTTTTCTGTTGTTGCGTCTTTCTCACGGATTTAGTGCTGGATTTCTTCCTACTGGAGCAACAGCTTTGGTGACCGATTTACTTCCCATAAAAGGTCGTGGGATGGCGATGGGAATTTGGGGAACATTTATTTCCGTTGGATTCGGAATTGCCAACTTCTTTTCAGGAATGATTCTGGATTTGGTAGGCATTTACGGTTTGTTTTTTGTCGCCGCTTCACTCGCCGTATTCTCCTGTTTGATTCTCTTCCAATTGGAAGAAACACTCCCTAATCCGCAGCCATTCAAACTACGTTTACTCCGAATTAAGTTCAACGATGTCTTCGAACCAACAGTGCTCGCTCCTGCGTTTATCATGCTTTGCTCTGCGATTTCTACAGGCGTCATTTTCGTTACCTCATCCGATATTAGTGAGTATTTGAACATTGAAAACAAAGGATGGTTTTTCATATTCTATATGACTTCCACGATTTTGGTTCGGATTTTTGCAGGAAGTTTATCTGATGTGATCGGTCGACGAAAATCACTCATTATCGGGGTTTCATTCCTTATTTTGAGCATGCTCTTAATTGCAACGTCGCACGAAGTGATTCAATACACCATTGGGGCGATTGTATTTGGATTGGCTACAGGTGTGAATAGCCCAACGATTTTTGCCTGGACAGCCGATCTTTCTCCCGTTGAACGTCGTGGTGTGGGGGCAGGAACCATCTTCATCGCCTTGGAATTTGCCATTATGGTAGGATCTTCTATTGCACTTTTGTTCTATCAAAACACAATGGAATCGGCACGCATGATATACTTGATTTCGGCTTCTTTTGGAGTTGTTGCCATTATTTACCTGGTTTGGCACCTCCGCACGCGAGGATTAGAACCCGACCTCGTCCTCAACACGCAAAAAGACCCTGAGCTTCTTGACAACGAAATAGATGGGTAAGGTATCGAGTAGAGCCATCACGACCTTGAAGGCGTAGGAACTCAAGACGAACATCATCAATTGGTACGCAACGGAAACATCTTCCTGCATGGGAAGCGCATTCGCGTAGTAATACGTAATTAGAATTACAGCGATGGAATCGATCAACTGACTGGTGAGTGTTGACACGTTGTTTCGAAGCCACAATTTCGTTCCCGCCGTTTTCTTTTTAAGGAAATGAAAAACTTGAACATCAACAAATTGAGCAGTCAGATAGGCAATCATTGAAGCCGCTGTTGCACCGAAGGTGAGGTATCGAATTTCATAAAACGCATATCCGTAGGGAACTTGCGCTTCTCCGTTTACAATTTCAGGTGCTAATCGACCATTAACCAGTTCGGGTGGTGCTTCGAGCGCTCCTCCCAACCAGAGCACCAGAAGTACCCAAATGTTCAAAATTAGACCAATCCATACGACCATATTCGCACGCTTTCTTCCAAAAACTTCAGAAATTAAGTCGGTGCAGAAAAAAGTAATTGGATAAGGTAAGACGCCGACAGCCAGTGAAAAACGGAAATCGCTATCGTCTGGAATGCCAATCCAGCTCGACAAATCAATGAAGCGGGAAACGCCAAGAATATTGAGCATTGTTAACGATCCAAGAAAAATTCCAACAAGTATCAGAAAGGTCCATTCTCGCCTGCGGCGAATCATTGGATCGAGGTCATGAGCTTCAAACATACTCAAAGGAACAAAAAATTGAAGAGAGAAACGATCGATACGTATTCGTTTTTGCCGAACTCTTCCAGAATATTAACTATCTTCGAATTTAAACTTTTTTGAAGTGTCCCGAATTAATCCGAAAGAATTAACCAAATTGTACTACACCATTGGTGAAGTTGCGCAACTATTTGACGTCAACACCTCGCTAATTCGCTTTTGGGAAAAAGAATTTTCGGCTATCAAACCCAAGAAAAATAACAAGGGAAATAGGCTATTTACGGTCAAAGACATTCTAACGATCGACCAAATTTATGAATTGGTAAAAGTAGAAGGTCATACCTTGGATGGTGCGCGAAAATCACTGCGCGAACGTAAATCATCTAAGCCGAAGGAAACGACTGTTCAAGAGAATGCGGTTCCATCACAAAAAGATTACCAAGAGGTAATTGATCGCTTGGAGGCTTTGAAGAAGAAAATCTTGAAAATGAAGCCTTAATTCAGGTTGATTTGTTGATTCTTGAAATGTAAAAATACTTCCAACGCTTCAGTTGGTGTCACTTCATGATCGAAAGTACAATTTCCTAATCCTTCCAGTAAACAACATTGAATTTTTCCTGCACGGTTCTTTTTATCGTTCGATAGCAAACCTACCATTTGCTGTAAGTCATCATCAGAAAAGGCTGGAAATGCATAAATAGAAAGTAGATCCGCTTCAACTCGTTGGAAATCCTCGAGCTTCAACAATCCTTTTTTGTAGGAAAGGTATGCTTCCAAAATCATTCCTATGGCAACTGCCCAACCATGAGACACGCCTTCATTTCCGAGGTAAAACCCTTCAATGGCATGTCCAAAGGTATGACC
>JABXHO010000125.1 GCA_013373595.1 Flavobacteriales bacterium
AGCCGAAAAGGCACGTCAAGAGCAAGCGGCAAAAGAAGCGGCAGCAAAACGAGCACAGGAAGAAGCGCGTCGTAAGGCGGAAGCAGAAAAGCGTAAAGCAGCTGAGGCAGCCGAAAAGGCACGCAAAGAACAAGCGGCAAAGGAGGCAGCGGCTAAGAAAGCGCAAGAAGAGGCGAAGCAAAAAGCAGCCAAAGAAGCAGCAGCGAAGAAAGCAGCTGAGGAGGCCGAAAAGAAGAAGGCTGAAGAGCAACGAAAACAAAATGAAAGAGAAGGCGGACGTTAATCACCGTCTCAATGTAATAGGAATCCACATCGTAAATCGGTGTGGATTTTTTTATGCACCTCCCCGCGCTTTTGGCAGAAAAACGCACGTTACAAGATATTTACTTTTAAATGTGGATACATCTCGCTATATTCGCAGACTTATTTAGAAAATAGCAGAAATGGCAATTATTGGAAAAATACGCGATAATGGTTGGTTAGTACTGATTGTGATTGGAGTTGCACTCATGGCATTTATTTTGACAGATTGGTCAAAAATGACAGGTGGAGATGAAGCGCAATACGGAATTGGAACCGTTTATGGTGAAAAAGTGGATGATGTAGCATTCAATGAAGCAGTAAATACGGCTCGTCAAAATGCGGTTCTTCAAGCACAACAGCAAGGAACACAACCACAAGAAGTGGATGAAAGCAGAGTTTGGAAATCATTCACGGAAGAATTGTTGTTGGAAAAAGAATACGAAGCACTCGGAATTGATGTAAGTGATGACGAATTCGATGCATATCTGTATGCGTCTCGTGGATTTACTCCGCAGGCAGAGTTCACAAACAACAATGCTTTCACAGATAGTATTACAGGTCAGTTTAGCCCGAAAAAGTTAGAAGCACGTGTAAATGAAATGCGTGAATCAAGCGATCCAGAAGCAGTAGAAGCTTGGAAAAACACGGAGGAGTACTACAAAAAGAAACGTCGTCAGGAAAAATACTTCGACATCTTGGGACAAGGAATTTACGTGACTGAGTTGGAAGCGAAGAATGAGTACTTGGCAAACAACGAAACGAAGTCAATCTCTTACGTAGTAAAGCGTTTCAGAGAATTGTTGGATGCTGATTACGAAAAGCAAGCAACAGACAAAAACTTGAAAGCTTACTTCGAAGAGCACAAGTCGGATAAAAAATACGAAGTGAGATATGATGCACGTCGTTTGCACTTCTTCGAAATTGCGATTAAACCAAGTGAGTCAGATATCAAACGATTCAACAGAAATCTTGACAGCCTAAAAGAAGCATTCAAGGCAACAACAAACGATTCGCTATTTGTTACAAATAGAGAGAATACAGAGATGCCTTTCTACACAAGCGGACCATTTAGTACAGCGATTCCGAAATCACACAGAAAAGCTCAAGGAGGACAATTCTTGACTTACCCTGATTATGTAGATGCTCAATATAAAGAAGCTCAAATCGGAGATGTTGTTGGACCATACGACTACAACGGATCTCAGTCAATTGGAAAAGTAATTGGTTTCACATCCGATTCGATTAACGCTCGTCATATCTTGGTTGGTGTAAAAGAAGGAGATGATTTAGCAGCTAAAGAAGCATTGGCGGATAGTATTCTAAGCATTGTAAATGATGGAAACTTCGAAGAGTTGGCGAAAGAATACAGTGACGACCCAGGATCTGGAGCGAAAGGTGGAGATTTGGGATACTTCTTCTTTGGAGATATGGTTCCTCAATTCGCTGCGTATGCAGCAGACAAGCCAATTGGTGAAATCGGGAAAGTACAATCTCAATTTGGATTCCACATCATTCAAGTGAAAGAACGAACAGGAAGAAAGTACCCTCGTATTGCAATTGTTCAAAAGACACTTACGCCAAGTAAGCAAACAGAAAAAGACATCGAAGATGAAGCGTACAATATGTTGTACGATTTGGATGAAAAGCTTTCGAAAATTTCAGATCCTTACAAACGTGTAGAAAAATTCGATACGCTTGCAGCACGCAACGAGTACGCTCCGAAAGTGCTTGAGTTGAAAGACAATTCTCCACAGTTCAACAACTTCAGAACACGCTACGCAGAAGACAAATTCTTAGGCTTGGCTTTCAAAGACGAAACAGAAGTTGGAACCTTGGTGAACTCACCTGTGAAGGATCAAGATCGTTATCTTGTTGCTGTTTTCGCAGGAAGAATCGAAAAGGGAGAACCAAAATTTGAGGACGTTAAGGAATCAATCAAAGCAGATTATATCCGCGATTTGAAAGTGAAAAAATTGAAATCTCAAATGAAAGGGAAGAAATTGGCTGACATCAAAGGAAAAGGTGTAACAGTGATGGATGCGGACGTAACATTCGCGAACTCACAATTGCAAGGAGCAGGTTTCGAACCAAAGGTTGTTGGAGCAGTTTTCTCAATTGTAAAAGACGGTCAACGATCACTTCCAATTGAAGGAAACTCTGGTGTATTTGTTGTAAAAGTGAAGAGCACGAAGAAAGCGCCTTCAACTGAAACGTACGACAAGGAGAAGGAAAAGTTGAGAAATAACATGAATGCACAGCTTCAAAACACGGCGCGTAGAGCGTTAACGGAGTTGGCAGATGTTGTTGACAACCGACGTCTCCTCAGCACAGGAGCAAGAAGATAAGAACAGACTTTATCAATCATACAATGGCGTCCATGAAAATGGACGCCATTTTTCGTTTAAGAACGCGTGTTTAAGCCAGTGAAAATCGTTTTCCTGGTAGTTCATTCAAGGTTCCGCTCATGAGTAAGTCGAACAGTTCAATATTGAGTGCAGATAAGTTCAGATGCGTCTTTTCGGCCAAATCATCAATGTGAATACTTTCCGAACCAATTGCCTGTGCAATTTGCTGCTGAACCGGACTTAAATCGTGATAGGTTTTTGGCGGAGGGGTAACTTCAGTAACCTTGTTTGAGTTCCAATTCATCAGGTCTAAGAATTCCTTTCCTGACGTAATTAAATGTGCTTTATCGGAACGAATTAAATCATTGCATCCTTTCGAGCTAGTTTGAAAAACATTACCAGGATAGGCAAAAACATCCCTATTGTATCCGTTGGCGATGTCTGCGGTAATCAATGAGCCGCCTTTTACGTTGCTTTCAACCACAATTGTGGCATCGCATAATCCGGCAACAATGCGGTTTCGTTTTGGAAAATTCTCACGGTCGGGCAGCGTGTTCGGAGGAAACTCGGTAATCAACGATCCATTGTTCAGGATGTTCTTAGCGAGTTCCCTGTTTTTGTATGGATAAATGCGATCGAGTCCATGCCCCAAAACGGCTATGGTGGGAACATCAAACTCCAAGCAATAGTGATGTACATAAGAGTCAATTCCCAAGGCCAAACCACTCACAACTACGATGTTTTTCCCCTGAAATGAAGCAATAAGGTCGCGGCAAATGGCTTTACCATATGGCGTTGCATTGCGTGTTCCCACGACGGAAACCCAACGCGAATAATTCAAACAACTCTTTCCTTTTTGATACAAAATAAGCGGTGCGTCGGGGCATTCGGTTAAACGAGAAGGATAATCATCATCCGTGAAAAAGATTACACGAATCCCGTGTTTCTCCAAAAAGGAAGCAATGCCTTTCGCTGTGTTTAGGGCTTCTTGACGCTCCATTTTTGCAATAAAACGCTTCGAAAAACCTGTTTTTTGGTGTAAATCAGAGGGTTTTAGCGTAAAAATTTCGCTGCAATTTTCTAACGACGCAACCAGATGTCGCGCCTTCTTCGGGCCAACGCCGTGCAGTAGCGTTACCGCAATTCGATAGTGTAGGTAGGTATAATCCACAAAAAATGGTATTTTAGGCTTCTTGAATTTACGAAAAATTCGTTTATGAAACACTTGCTAATACTATTTTTATCACTCCCACTTGCCGCTATTTCCCAAGTTACGGGTGTTGTTGAAGATGGTCAAACGAAAGAACCAATATTTGGCGCTAAAATCGTGTCATCAACAGGAGAAAAGGTGCTTTCCGATATTGACGGGTCTTTTTCTATTAATCCTTCTAGCTACCCTGCAACGTTTGTTGTGTCAGCACAAACCTATGTGAATGATACGCTCGTGGTGAAAGCCCCAGGCGTGTTAACTATCAGAATGAATCCTCCTGTTCTCGATTTAAGTTCTGTGGTTGTTTCTGCAGGTAGAAGAGATCAAGATGTTGAGGATATTTCTATTTCGATGGAGATTATTCGTCCAGAATTATTTGACAATAAAGGCTTGTCTAACTTGGAAGAAGCGATTGATCAAAGTCCAGGTGTGTATGCAATGGACGGACAGGTAAGTATTCGTGGTGGAAGTGGTTTTGCCTACGGTGCAGGAAGTCGTGTTTTGTTACTCTGGAATGGAATGCCTTTGCTTTCGGGTGATGCAGGAGATACGAAGTGGAATGCAGTTCCGTTGGAAGCAGCTTCACAAATCGAAATCATGAAAGGAGCTTCTTCCGTACTATACGGTTCTGGAGCCTTAAATGGATTGATTTCAATTTCGGAAAGAGAGCCAACTTTGAAGGGAGAAACACGTGCAAAGATCCAATCGGGAATTTATGGAAATCCACGAAGAGAATCATTGAAATGGTGGACAAGAAACCCAACGTTCCATCAGGGAGAGGTGTACAATTCGAAGATGTATAAAAACATTGGGTACACAATTTCAGCAAATGGATTCGTTTCGGAAGGCTACCGCGAGGGAGAGGAAGAAAATAGAGGAAGAATTAGCGGAACGTTCTATATTCGACCACAGAAGTACAAAAACATCAAAGCGGGAATTGGATTCAACGCGCAGGTGCAGAAAACAGGAATTTTTATTGTGTGGGAAAGTGATTCTCTAGGATATTCTCCACAAGGAGGCGCTGATCCATCAGATCCAGGTTCTTCGTTGACGTTCAACTCAGGATCTCGTATTAGCATCGATCCATACATCAAAATTTACGACAAGAACAACAATTTACACGCGGTAAAAACACGTTTCTATCGCATCGGAAACACGAATATTACCAATCCTTCGCAGAGTTCAACATCTGCTGTGAGTTATGGAGATTATCAGTTCCAACACAAGTGGAAAAATGGATCGGCAGTGACATCGGGAGCAACGTACTTGCGTACAGATGTGTTCTCAGCATTGTTCGGCGATCACAACTCAACAAACGTAGCAGCTTACGGTCAGTATGAAAAGAACTTCACGCGTTTGGATTTAACAGGAGGTGTACGTTTTGAATACTTCGAACAAGATCGACGTACAGGAGATTCAGACTTCTACCTTGGAAAAGATTCATCGTTGAAACTGCCAGTATATCCAATCATTCGTTTGGGAGCGCACTATCAATTAGCGGAATATACACACCTTCGAGCTTCATTCGGACAGGGAATTCGTTACCCTTCCGTAGCAGAGAGATACACAACAACATCCGTGGGAGCGTTGAACGTATTTCCAAATCCAGGGCTTCGACCTGAAGTGGGCTGGGCAGCAGAAATCGGATTCAAACAAGCAGTAAAAATTGGTAAAAGCTGGAAAGGATTGATCGATATTTCTGGTTTTGTGAACCAATACGACAACATGATGGAATTCACCTTCGGTGCGTTCAAGCCAGATTCGATTAACTGGAGTTTGAATCCTGAAGACCCAGGATATGTCAACAAATGGTTCGGGTTCCAAGCGCAAAATGCAGAGAAAGCCCGAATCTCTGGAATTGAATTCTCGTTCAATAGTCAAGGGAAAATAAAAGACGTAGAGTTGACGTCATTGGTAGGGTACACGTATATGAACCCAATCAGTTTGAACAGAGATTCAGCCTACCTATCTACTTTTTCAGATACTAACACGAACATACTTAAATACCGTTTCCGCCATTTGGCAAAAGCAGATGTGGAAGCAAAATGGAAAGGAATTAGTGTAGGAGTTAGTGCTCGATACAATAGTTTTATGAATAACATTGATCGAATTTTTGAAGGAGAGATCGTTCCAGGAACGTCAATTCTTCCTGGCTTGAAAGAATATAGAGAAGAAAACAATAAAGGTGCACTTGTGTTTGACTTCAGAACTGGATACGAAATCACAGAAAATTATCGTGTTGGTTTCATCATCAACAACTTGCTCAATGCTGAGTACGTTACACGTCCTGGAGATATTCAAGCACCGCGCTCATTCATTCTTCAGCTTCAAATGAAATTTTAGCATGAAGTGTATTGGAATTATTCCAGCTCGCTACGCGTCTAGTCGTTTTCCGGGCAAACCCCTAATTGATCTGGGAGGAAAAACAATGATCCAACGGGTCTACGAAGGTGCGTCCAAAGCGAAAATGTTGGAGGAAGTTATCGTAGCAACCGACGACCAGCGTATTTTCGATGAAGTGAAAGGTTTCGGAGGAAAGGTCGTAATGACTTCCGAAGCGCATCGTACTGGAACAGATCGCTGTGGTGAAGTAGCGCAACAATTCGAAGCGGATGTGGTAATCAATATTCAGGGAGATGAACCACTTATCGACTTCCGCCAGCTCGATCAATTATTGGAAGCATTTAACGATGATAGTGTTCAGATCGCTACGTTGGGAATTGCGGACGTTTCCCAAGACGATAAAATGAACCCCAATCGGATCAAGTTGGTGCGAAATGTTCGCAACGATGCTCTTTATTTTTCACGGAGTAACATTCCGAACGAACATCACTCGAGTGCAGAAAGCCGTGAAAACTATCCATTTTTTAGACATATCGGTGTGTATGCATACCGCAAAAACACCTTGTTGGAACTCATTAATTTGGAACCAACAGATTTAGAAAAGGTGGAGTCGCTCGAACAATTGAGATGGATGTACTACGGGTACCCAATTCGCGTTGTGGAAACGGATATCGAGACGCCCAACATCGATGTTCCAGAAGATGTAGAAAAAGTACAAGCATTTTTGTAACCTGTTCCGCCTTGTTCCGTACGTAGAAGAGGAATAAATTAGCATTTCGTATCTTTGTAGAGTAATGAAGCACATTGAACAAGCCATAGGAGATTTATTATTACGTCACAACTGTGTGATTGTCCCTGCATTCGGTGGATTTGTCGCAGAACAACTTTCTGCCAAAATCGACTATGATAAAGGAGTAATGACTCCTCCACGAAAGGCTTTACTTTTCAATAAACAGTTGGTAAGTAACGATGGATTGTTGATCAACGAGTTGGCTTCGCGTCAGGCTGTTTCCTTCGAAGAAGCATCGAAAGGTGTAGCAGCAACCGTTTCAGAATGGAATTACCGATTGAAACAAGGAGATCGCATCGAACTGGATCGCGTAGGAATTTTGTTCATCGATGCAGAAAACAATTTGCGTTTCGAGCAGGATCGTTTCTTCAATTTGCTGTTGGCCTCATTCGGATTGGACCAAGTTCATTTTATCTCTCAAAACGAGGTAGAAGAAACACAAACGATAGAGCAACCGTCAATTGAACCTGTTTTGGTTGATTCGGAAGATACACTCGTCGTTATTCCTGAGCAAAAACAAGCACCAATCAAGCATTTACCTCGAACGGAAACTGTTGCGGCACAAGTCAAAGAAGAGGTTGCCGACGAAAAGATCGTACCTCTTGAAGCTCCTCAAAAACGTTCACGTGTTTGGAAATACGTGGCAGCGGCTTGCTTCTTACCGATTGCCTTTTATTCTATTTGGATTCCCACACGAACCGATGTCTTAGAATCAGGGGTACTTTCCATCAAAGATTTCAATCCGTTTTACAAAAGCGCGGAAGGAATATACACTCAAAACGAATATTCCGAAGACATTACCTTCGATAAGAACACGGAGCAAACGCTTCAAGAGCAAATCGACGGACTGGAAATTCCAACGGATGTGTTTCCATATAGCTACGCAGACAATCTCAATGTGTTAGTTGATATCAGCGAAATCAATAAAACGGAAGAAGCGGCACCATCAGAAGCGAATGCGAATCCAGAACCAACACCTGTTGACGTTCCAGAAACAGTAGAACAGCCAGTTGTTCAGCCAGACGCGATGAACTTCATTGTAGGTTGTTTTGGAGATAAGTCGAATGCAGAAAATTTGGTTCAAAAGTTAAATTCGGAAGGATTAAGCGCTTTCATCGTAGACGTAAAAGGTGGGTTGCACCGTGTATCTGCAGGAGCAGCACTTTCGAATGAAGCCATGAATGAAATCCGATCAAAATCGGAATCACTCGGTTTCGAAGGGTGGATCTTGAAATAGGTCACCTGACACTCAATGGTTGGCTGAACGGAGCCGAAGCCAACCCCAATCTTACCAGCAAATCATTTTGGAATTATTCTTGCTACAACATCTGTGTTGTGTATCTTTGATATTACTAAATCGTTAAAAATGAAAAAGATCGTTTTTGCCCTCGCGTTTGTAGGGTTCTCAGCTTCATTCAGTTTGGCTCAGTATGGTTACAGCGAGCCTGCAACAAATAGTGAAGGAAGTGAATATAAATTTTCAAAACTAGCACACCTTGATGCAACTCCTGTTCAAAGTCAGGGTTATACAGGTACATGTTGGAGCTTTTCAGCATTGTCGTTCTTCGAATCAGAATTGATGCGTAAAGGGAATGACAATCCAGATTTGCTTTCGGAAATGTACATCGTGCGTAAAGCGTATGAAAGTAAAGCCGAAAAATACATCCGAATGGATGGAAAAATCAACTTTTCGGAAGGTGGTGCATTCCACGATATTCCTTACGTGATTGATAACTACGGAATTGTTCCTTTGGAAGTATACGAAGGATTAAACTACGGATCAAGCCGCCACAATCACAGTGAATTATTTGCTGTATTGGATGGAGCTGTTCAAGGCTTGTTGGGTCACTTGAATAACAGCAGAACGAAATCATTAACTCCTGCATGGAAAGCGGCATTCAATGGAATTTTGGATGCCTACCTTGGTGAAGACATCAAAGAGTTTGAGTTAAACGGAAAACAATACACGCCTAAGTCGTATGCGAAAGCAATCGGACTCAACATGGACGAGTATGTGTCATTAACATCGTTCACAAATCATGAGATGAATAAGGAGTGTATGTTGCAAATTCCAGATAACTGGGCGTGGGGAAAAAGCTACAATGTGAGCCTTGATGATTTGGTATCAGCAGCTGAATACGCACTAAAAAATGGATACAGTTTGGCATGGGGAGCAGACGTTTCTGAAGATGGTTTTAGCTTTAGAAATGGTTTGGCAATTAACCCTGTAGATGCTGCAACAATTGAAGTATCGGGAAGCAATAACAAGAATTTTTCCGATGCTGGTTCAGAGAAGAAATCAAATGCATTCAAAACGCCTGTTGAAGAAGTAGACGTAACACCTGAAATTCGTCAGGAAGGATACGATAACAAAACAACGACGGATGATCACGGAATGCATATTGTTGGATTGTACAAAGATCAAAACGGAACACGTTACTTCCTCGTAAAGAATTCATGGGGAACAGGAAACTATCCAGAAGGATATTTGTACGTGTCTGAAAGCTACTTTAAGTGGAAAACAATCAACATCTATCTTCACAAGGATGGATTGTCAAAGAGCATGAAAAAGAAACTGGACATTTCAAAATAGTTGTACCATCTAGGCTTTCGAAGCTTAAATGGTATTTACTGCCAGGAAAACAAAACAAACCAGAAAGGATCGGTGTTTCGAAAGAGGCACCGATTTTTTATTGAATGTAATTCGGTATTTTCAATCCTAGGTGAGTAGTTTTGTGGTAGAATTTGAGTCCGCCATAAATTGGCACGATTGTTATTACATCAGAGACGTCACAAAAACCCAGTATACATTACTTAATTCTAAGTCACCAATTTACGATGAAAAAACCGATACTTCTTTTACTAATGCTTATTAGTGCATCATGCGCTTTTTCCTGGAACACACCAACTATTGCTGGACCATCCAATGGCGCAAGCACATGGGCAGGAACCGAACTTGACTGGTATTCTGTTATAGGTTCTGAGTTTTATCAGCTTCAGGTTGATACAAGCAGCAACTTCAATTCTCCTTTATTCATGCAAGTAGATGAAACGTATATCAATTCATCGAGTGCCAATAATGATACCGACGAATTTGTTTCGGATTTACTCTTCGGGCAAACCTATTACTGGCGTGTGAGAGCAGGAGTTTCGGGAGATACTTCCGCTTGGACAACAATTAGTTCATTCACAACACGAGATTATGTTACCCTTTCGGGTCCTGCGAATGGATCGAACGTTTGGACGGGAACAAATTTCGATTGGTTCGCTCATCATGGAGTCGATTTCTACGAAATTCAAGTTGATACAAGTGTCAACTTCAACTCTCCAGTGTTCCAGAATAACGTGGATGCATATATCAACAGCAATAGCTCTAACAACGATACGGAGGAAGTAATTACGGATATGCTTTTCGGCGAAACATACTATTGGCGCGTTCGAGCCATCAATGCGGTGGACACGTCCGCTTGGACAACCGAAATGGTACATACAAATGATTATGTTACGCTGTCGAGCCCTTCAAATGGTTCAGATGTTTGGACGGGAACAAATTTCGATTGGTTCGCTCATCACGGAGTTGATTTCTACGAAATTCAGGTTGATACGAGCGTCAACTTCAATTCTCCAGTTTTCCAAAACGATGTGGAAGCGTATATCAACAGTAATAGTTCAAACAATGACACAGAGGAGTTTGTTGATGATATGCTCTTTGGCGAAACATATTATTGGCGCGTTCGAGCCATCAATGCGGTAGATACGTCTGCTTGGACAACCGAAATGGTGACTACGCGCGATTACGTAACGCTTTCAAGTCCTGCAAACGGTAGCGATGTTTGGACAGGAACGGAATTCAATTGGTTGGCTCATCACGGAGTTGATTTCTACGAAATTCA
>JABXHO010000165.1 GCA_013373595.1 Flavobacteriales bacterium
TGAAGTGGATTTTCATTTTTCGCCAATCCTAATTCTCGGTTGATGATTAACTGGATAGCCATGGCACGACGAACAGACTCTTCTGTTGGTGTCGTAATGGCCTCGTCGTAAGCATTTGTATGAAGTGAATTACAGTTGTCGTAAATCGCGTAGAGTGCTTGCAAGGTTGTACGGATATCGTTGAAGTCAATTTCTTGCGCGTGTAGCGAACGTCCAGATGTTTGAATGTGGTATTTCAACATCTGCGCACGACTGTTTGCTCCGTATTTCTTTGCCAATGCTTTTGCCCAAATTCTTCGAGCTACACGACCAATTACCGCATATTCAGGATCAATTCCGTTTGAGAAGAAGAACGACAAGTTGGGTCCAAATGCGTTGATGTCCATTCCACGACTGAGGTAATATTCAACGTACGTGAATCCATTCGCCAAGGTGAACGCCAACTGTGTAATTGGATTCGCTCCCGCCTCTGCAATGTGGTAACCCGAAATCGAAACTGAATAGAAATTTCGAACGCCGTTGTTAATGAAGTATTCCTGTACATCTCCCATCAAACGCAATGCAAATTCAGTAGAGAAAATACAGGTGTTTTGTGCCTGGTCTTCCTTCAAGATATCTGCCTGAACTGTTCCACGAACTTGCGTCAATGTTTTTGCTTTGATTTCGTTGTACACGTCCATCGGCAAGACTTGATCTCCTGTTACACCAAGTAACATCAATCCCAATCCATCATTTCCTTCAGGCAATTCACCTTGGTAACGAGGACGATCTACACCTTTCTTCTTGTAAATGTCTACAATCTTCGCCTCGACCTCCGCTTCAAGTCCATTCTCTTTGATGTACTTCTCACAATTCTGATCGATGGCAGCATTCATGAAGAATCCAAGTAACATCGGAGCCGGTCCGTTGATGGTCATCGAAACAGACGTTTTCGGATCAGACAAATCAAATCCGGAGTACAATTTCTTCGCATCATCTAAGCAGCAGATCGAAACCCCTGCATTTCCAATTTTTCCGTAAATATCAGGACGAAGATCGGGATCGTTTCCGTAAAGTGTTACCGAATCGAATGCTGTTGACAAACGCTTCGCTGGCATTCCCAAACTCACATAGTGGAAGCGCTTATTTGTACGCTCTGGTCCACCTTCTCCTGCAAACATTCGCGTTGGATCTTCCCCTTCACGCTTGAATGGGAACAAACCAGAAGTGTATGGAAATTCGCCTGGAACATTTTCCTGTAGCGACCATTTCAAGATATCACCCCATCCCGAGTATTTCGGCATCGCGATCTTTGGAATTTGCGAGTGCGACAATGACTCTGTGTGGGTTTGAATCGACAATTCTTTGTTTCGAACCTTGAATTTGAAAACAGGCGCTTTGTATAAGTTCTTTTTCTCCTCCCATTGCTCAATGATGAGCATATTTTTCGGATCAAAATTGAGTTTTTCTGCTTCGAACGCTTCTTGAAGTCCCTTGATCAAACGATCTTTATCTTCAAGTGCCGAATCTTTCAAAGTATCCATAGATGTTTTCAATCCAAATAACTTATCGGCAACGGCTACTTGTTCTTTCACCCAAGAATCGTATTGACGATTATTCTCTGAAATTTCCGAAAGGTAACGCGTTCTTTCTGGTGGAATCACGAATATTTTCTCCGACATTTCATCTGAAATCTCGAAGGTAGAATTCAAGTCGATTCCTGTTTTTTCCACCAACTTATCCATGATCACCTTGTACAAGGTATTCATTCCAGGGTCGTTGAACTGCGAAGCGATTGTTCCATAAACGGGCATCGCATCCGTTTTCTCCTCCCACAAATTGTGGTTGCGTTGGTATTGTTTACGTACATCTCGAAGCGCATCCAATGCACCACGCTTATCAAACTTGTTGAGCGCGATTACATCTGCGAAGTCGAGCATGTCGATTTTTTCCAATTGTGTCGCCGCCCCGTATTCAGGCGTCATCACATACAAAGACATATCTGAGTGATCAAGAATCTCTGTATCCGACTGACCGATTCCAGAAGTTTCTAAAATGATCAAGTCGTATTCCGCTGCTTTCAGGATGGAAATTGCTTCCGCTACGTGCTTCGACAAGGCCAAGTTTGATTGACGCGTTGCCAACGATCGCATGTACACACGTTCATTTTTGATCGAATTCATACGAATACGGTCTCCGAGCAATGCTCCTCCTGTTTTTCTTTTCGAAGGATCGACCGAAACAACAGCAATTTTTCTATCCTTAAAATCGATTAAGAAACGACGTACCAATTCATCAACAAGCGACGATTTTCCAGCACCTCCCGTTCCTGTAATTCCCAGAACTGGAACAGCCGCTTCCGCAGCCATTTTGTGTACTTTTTCCAGTACATCTTGTGCCTCATCAGCAAAGTTTTCAGCCGCCGAAATAATTCGTGCGATCTTTGCATTGTTTTTCTCCTTGATGAAATCAATTTCATCTGTTAAATCCTTTCCTACAGGAAAATCACAACGTTGCACCAAATCGTTGATCATCCCTTGCAAACCAAGCTCACGTCCATCATCTGGATGGTAAATTCGCTCGATACCGTATTCCTGCAATTCTTTGATCTCTGAAGGAAGAATGGTTCCACCTCCACCACCAAAAATCTTGATATGTCCAGCTCCTTTTTCTTTCAAAAGGTCGTACATATACTTGAAATATTCGTTGTGTCCTCCTTGGTAAGACGTCATCGCAATTGCCTGAACATCTTCCTGAATCGCACAATTCACTACTTCCTCTACCGAGCGATCGTGACCAAGGTGAATCACCTCGCAACCAGTCGATTGAATAATACGACGCATGATGTTAATAGCGGCATCATGACCATCGAAGAGCGATGCTGCAGTTACAATACGGACTTTATTTGTTGGGATATACGGTGCAATCTGTTCCATAAATATTGTTGTTTCGTTCCTTAAAAAAGGCATGCAAAAGTAAGCAATTTAAGACGAAAATAAAAAGCCTAAATAAAGCTGTGCATACCTAGTTTATTCGTTCAAACGACGGTGTTTGGACATGTATTTTGATTAGTTTTAAGATTACATTTACGCGTATGTTGTACATCGAACCACATTTGAAAGAACCTTTTCTGGATCACTTGGCACGAGACGAACGAATCGTTTGGGCGGGACAACCCGAGCAAGGAATCGTTTTTCAGCCCAAGGACTGGTTCCTTATTCCCTTTAGTTTAATCTGGTGTTCGTTCACGTTTGTGTGGATCATTTTAGCCGCTAAGTCGAGTATTTTTTTCGCCTTCTTTGGCATTCCCTTCGTTGTCATCGGACTTATTTTGCTCTTCGGAAGATTTCTGATTGATCGTCGGACACGTTCACGCACCTATTACGCCATCACGAACCAGCGTGTTCTAATTAAAATCCAAAATTCCAATGGCACTTTTACTGCCGTAAACATCTCAGAAGATACCGCTATTCGTTTGCATCTTCGGAAAAACAACCCTCATGATGTGGGAACGATCTATTTCAGTGACTTTCTTCATTTTTTGAAGAATCAAGACAATGAACAGATGAAATCCTTTTCGAAATCGAGTTATCGTTTTTTCAGAATTAACGATGCATCAAAAGTTCACCGTCTCATTTTAGAACTACAAAAGGATCTGAGCACACAGCAGGAAGAAATGTAATGTGTTCGCCAGAATTCGGTCGCTTTTACATCAGAGATTATGTAATTTCGCGCACTTAATATCGAAGTATGATTTCAGTAAATGGTATTGGTGTAGAATTTAGTGGTGAAACACTTTTTAGTGACATCTCTTTTGTGATCAACGAGAACGACAAGATTGCTCTCATGGGAAAAAACGGTGCGGGTAAATCCACCTTGATGAAAATCATTGCGGGCGTTCAAAGTGCCAACAAAGGAACAATTCAACGTCCGAAGGAAACCGTTATCGCTTATTTGCCGCAACATTTATTGACGGAAGACAATTGTACCGTATTCGAAGAAGCGTCTAAAGCTTTCGGGCATATATTTAGCATGCGCGATGAAATTGACAGTTTGAACAAACAGTTGGAAACGCGCACCGATTACGAGTCGGAAGAATACATGAAAATCATTGAGCGCGTATCTGAATTGGGCGAAAAATTCTACTCGATTGAAGAAATCAACTATGACGCCGAAGTCGAAAAGACCTTACTCGGTTTAGGGTTTAAGCGCGAGGATTTCACTCGACAAACCAGTGAATTTAGTGGTGGGTGGCGCATGCGAATTGAGTTAGGGAAAATTCTTCTTCAAAAACCTGATCTCGTTTTACTGGATGAGCCAACAAACCATATCGACATTGAATCGGTGATTTGGTTGGAAGATTTTCTGGTAAACAAAGCAAAAGCCGTGATTGTCATTTCTCACGACCGTGCTTTTATCGACAACGTGACCAATCGTACAATTGAAGTAACGATGGGACGGATTTACGATTACAAAGCAAATTATTCGCATTACTTGCAACTCCGTGAAGAACGTCGTGAGCAACAAATTAAAGCCTACAACGAACAACAGAAATTCATTAAAGACAATATGGATTTCATTGAGCGATTTAGAGGAACGTATTCGAAAACCAATCAAGTGAATTCGCGTGAGCGCATGTTGGAAAAGCTGGAAATTATTGAGATTGATGAAGTCGACAACTCGGCACTGAAGCTCCGCTTTCCTCCTTCTCCTCGATCTGGCGATTACCCTGTAGTTGCCAAAGATTTGAGCAAGAATTACGGGGATCACGTTGTATTCAAAGATGCGAATATGTCGATTTCTCGTGGCGAAAAAGTTGCGTTTGTTGGAAGAAACGGAGAGGGGAAATCCACGATGATCAAAGCCATTATGGGTGAAATTGATTTTGAAGGAACCTGTGAACTCGGGCACAATGCAAAAGTGGGGTATTTTGCTCAAAACCAAGCTTCGCTGTTGGACGATGATTTAACTGTTTTCCAAACCGTAGATCAAGTCGCAAAAGGAGAAATCAGGACGCAGATTCAAAGCATTTTGGGTGGATTCATGTTCCGCGGAGACGCTATCGATAAAAAGGTTAAATTCCTTTCGGGAGGAGAAAAAACGCGCTTGGCAATGGTCAAGTTGTTACTTGAGCCTGTGAACGTTTTGATTCTCGATGAGCCAACGAACCACTTGGACTTGAAATCGAAAGATGTTTTGAAAGAAGCGTTGAAAAACTTCGACGGAACGCTTATACTTGTTTCGCACGACCGTGATTTCTTGCAAGGTTTGTCTGAGAAAGTATTTGAATTCAAGGATCAGCGTGTGATTGAACACTTTGAAACCATTGATGCTTTCCTAGAACGAAATCGCATTGAGAATTTGCAGCAGATCAATTTGATGGGGTAAAGGAAAGAAATGCGTGCGTTGTGTGGAGTAGATTCGTATATTGAAGTCCATGAATCGACTAACCGCAATTGATCAACTATCCCGTAAAGCACTTTTAGAATTAAGTGCTGCGGAACGAGGCGAACAATTGGAAACAATGATGCTCGAAGTTTGGGACGATTGGTCCGAATGGAAAAAGCTAAGATGGAGCATTAAACGTGAGTTTAGAAAACAAGAACTAAAATTTGCTCCCAGCGATCATCGGTATGATAATGTCCTTCTCATATGGCTCAGATTCAAGTTCAATTCCTACTCAAATGAATATTTACGTAAACAACTTTCGCTGAACGAAGTTTGTGGAGACGAACCGAACCTATTTCCTTGCCCTTGTTGCGGATTTAAAACCATTGATGAAAGAGCAGAGTACGAAATTTGTCCTGTTTGTTGGTGGGAAGATGATGGACAAGACAACCAGAATGCAGATATTTCGATGGGTGGACCAAACGAAGACATTAGCCTCACTCAAGCAAGAATTAATTACCTTAAATTTGGGATATATAATCCAAAGCTCACAGATTTAATTGAAAAGAAGAGTGATACTTCGAAGTACATTAAAGGAAGAACATTTCAATTCAATGAATCTGGGGTAATAGTAGAGATTGGTAGTAATTGGAAGAGTTCTGATAAATAAGATACTCCTACATTCAAAAGCCGACAAACGATATCTGTAATGATAAAAAACACTCAAATGCTGTTAATAGTGCTCTTCCTAATGGTAAAAGCCTCTATTCATGCACAAACTACAGAAAATGATTCATTAAGAAATCCCATTTCCGAATACTATTTAACCGATCTTAAACTAAGGGAAGTTGCACAACTAATTGTTAATGATTCGATCTCGCCAACCGACAATAACGTGACCTTATCAATAATGGACTCAATTGTAAATGGAACCCCAGAATCAAGAAATTATTTTTCAAACGCATTTGGCATTATAATTATCAAATCAGACGGAGCATTATCAGAGGTAATCGGGCAATATTGTATCAATAGCATTCATAGAAATCCTAATGAATTATTGAGTTGGCTTTCTGCTGGAAAATTACCATCAACACCTGAATCAATAGCAGGATATATTACCTATGAGCTGGTAATTTCGAGTACCCCAAATAAGGATAAGGAGGAGTTGATTAATAAAATTAAACATGATGCAAATACCCCCTATCAAATAAAGTACGCGAATAAGTTCATAACTCTTATCGAGGATGATTTTGAACGACAATCAGGGGGATAAAAACAAACTCCTCCATCTACTTTTAGTGACGCTACTCCCATTGTTTTTCATGGAATCCCTAACTTTATTCACATCAAAACAGACCGCTCATGAAATTCGGAAAAGTTGACAATCCAGGAGAAATTAATTTCACCCTTCCCAAGGATCACCCAGATACATTGAAGGTGTTCCAAAAGGAAACGCCCATTTCACATCCTAAAATTTTTATTGGCTGTGCGAAATGGAATAAAAACGACCTGAAAAACTTCTATCCGAAAGGAACAAAAGATGAATTGACTTATTATTCTCGTCAGTTCAATAGTATTGAGCTCAACTCTTCTTTTTACCGCATTTTTTCTCCCGAGCAGTTTCAGAAATGGCGCGATAAAACGCCCGAAGGATTTCGATTCTTCCCAAAAATCAACCAGTCAATTTCACATTACAAGCAATTAAATGATGTGGAAGAAGTATTGGATCAATTTTTACTTTCTGTTTCGCATTTAGACGATCGACTTGGCACCATTTTCCTTCAATTACACGATCGTTTCGCCCCGAATCGTTTTGGTTTGTTGGAGAAATTCATCTCCATTTGGCCGAAGGATCTTCCTTTAACAGTCGAATTGAGGCATACGGATTGGTTCAATGATCCTGCCGTGGCGAACGATTTGTACCAACTTCTTGAATCGAACGGAATTTCAAACACGCTTGTTGACACTGCGGGACGCCGTGACATCATGCACATGCGCATGACCACTCCAACACCGTTTATCCGTTATGTTGGCGCGAATCACGAAAGCGATTACCGCCGAATTGATGATTGGGTTCAACGAATTGAAGAATGGATAGGTCAAGGGATGCAAGAATTGTATTTCTTCGTGCATCAAAACTTGGAGGTTGAATCGCCCTTACTTTCCGCCTATTTGATCAAGCAATTGAACGCAAAACTTGGTTATAACTTGAACGTTCCGAATGGTTCATCGAACGCTGAGGAGAATCAATTGGGATTGTTTTAATTAGAAGATTTTTCTGCTTGCGTGAATCGTTCAAAACGACGGGTTTCTCGCTCCAAAAGCGCTGTAAACTTCGTAGGAATCGATGCGGAAATCGTCACCTTCTCACGCGTAATTGGGTGCTCGAAGTCCAACGAAGTTGCCGCGAGAAATAAGCCCTTGTGCTTCATGATATTTCCTTGCTCTCCATACAGCTGATCGCCCACAATTGGATGCCCGATTTCTGCACAATGAATCCGTAATTGATGCGTGCGTCCCGTTTTGGGTTCCAATTTCACCAGAGAAAGATGTCCATTCTGAAGCGAGGGAACAGATGACAAAACAGTTAATGTTGATTCAGCCTGTTTTCCATCTACCTCAATTGTGATTTTCTGATCATTGGGAATTCCCTGAACGATTGCATGGTATTCCTTTTGGATTTTTCGCGTCGCAAATTGATCGCCAAAATGATGATGTGCGGACAATGTTTTTGCCAGGATCACCAATCCACTTGTAGCTCCATCCAGACGATGAACAGGCCGTGCCCACTTCAATGCATCTGCCGCCTTTGACTTGCTCAACTGATCAATCAATGCATTTTCTAGCGTTCGAAAGAGATTGCCACTAACGACTAGTCCTGCCGGTTTAAAAACCACAGCAAAACCATCTTCCTCATGCACAACATCAATCTCAAGTGGAAAGGGTTTTGGCAGCTTATTTCTAGGATCAATCAATTGAATCACATCCAATTGCTTTACCCAAAGTCCAGTTCTTCCCACTTCGCCATTCAAAACAATTTCCCCTCTCTTCATCGCTTTTTTAACCGCATTTCGTGTCGGCAATTGCGGAAACAACCCGATACAGTAGTCGACCAAGCGAACATTCGACGTAGGTTCCATTACTTTATGCGATTCGAGGACAATCATTTCTTCCAATTTTCAGACAAAAGAAAACCCGTCCTGATTTTCCAATAGGTATCGGAATCAGGACGGGTTTTACAGTATTCAATATTATTTAGAGAAGCTTGAAAGTAACGCGACGGTTTTTCGCCTGTTTCATTTCATCATCATCCTCCGCTACATACTCTTCCGTGTTTGGATTCGTATCACCCTTACGAGAAGGAATTAGACGCGCTTCTTCAATTCCTTGATCCATAAGATACGTCATCACAGAACCAATACGCTTGTTGTCCATATCTGCATAGATATCGTTCTCAGCGGCTACTTCATTCTCCAATGTGTTACAGTATCCTTTGATTTGAATTTTCGCTGAAGGATTTGCTTTCATGTAATCCGCAATAATGTTCAACGATTGTTCTCCCTCTGGCGTAATAAACTGCTTACCAAACGCAAAGTAGATTTGTTGCATTTCTACACGCTCTTTTGGAGTTGTTTTATCCGTTTCCATGAATGCTTTCTGGTAAATCAACTTAGAGTACGAAACTCCTTCATCACCAGCAGCGCAATCACACATTTGACCTCTTTCTTGATCAAGCATACGTACCGAGATATCATCGATGTAGTAATATGCCGCAACGATTTGAGACACCTTGATGTCCTTCGTTCCGTTATCTTTCTTCATACGTTCGTACTTCGTATCCTCGTTAGAGCTGAAGTTACCAAGAGTGATGTATTTTTCTCCACCTTGCGCTACGTAAACACCACAAACCTCTGTCCAGTTAAATCGAGCAGACATTGTTTCGTATTCATTTTCGCGGTGAACAACGCTTGGCTCCAAGATCATTGAAACTTTACCGTCTGTACTCAATGCTTTTTTCGAGAAATGCACCCCTACGTTATTCGACGCATATTTTGATGCTTCAGAAAGTGAAACATACATTTTCACACAGTAGGTCATTCCTTTTTTCATCGGAGCGTCCATACGTGTCATCACATACGATCGAGGCTCTTTGTCGTTGTATGAAAAACCAACAATTCCAACGTAGTTTTCGCCTTCGTGAGCTGATTCACGACCGTAAATATTGTCTGGAACTGAAATTTCTTCAATTTTGGTATCCACGAACAAATCAGCGCGGACTCCAGTTGGAGAAACCCACCCTGATGCGCTTTCGATTTTACCTAAACGCTTTGGTTTTTTATCCAATGATTCGAAACTTCCGTTAGGAACCAAATTTTCGCCATCTTGGGCATTCGACAAAGGCGCGCAAAGCATAAAGCTCATTGCTGAAAAAAATGTAATCGCCTTTTTAGTACTGAATTTCATAACTCTTTACTGTTTTAATAAATGTTTTCACCTTCTCTGGATCAACATCTGGATAAACTCCGTGCCCTAAATTAACAATATGTCTTCGACTTTCGAAAGAATCCAACATATTTGTTGTCAGCATCTCAACTTCTTTATGAGAAGCATAGAGCGCGCATGGATCCAAGTTTCCTTGTAAGGTTCTTGTGTCACCAATTGCAGTGCGAATATCGTTCATTTTCATGTTCCAATCCACACCAATGGTATTGCAATCCATTTTAGCCAAATCGACCACCGAGTTATACGCACCTTTGGCAAAAAGGGTTACGGGAACTTCATTAATCGCTTTGGCAATTTTATCCAAGTATTTCAATCCGAACTCAGCATACTGTTGCTCTCCCAAAATCCCTGCCCATGAATCGAATACTTGAACCATGTGAGCTCCGGCTTTGATCTGTGCTTTCAGATACTGAATTGTCACTTCTGTGATACGATTAAGCAACTCGTGTGCCAAAGTCGGGTTTGTGTAAAGAATCTTTCGTGCTTTGGAGAAGGTTTTTGATCCTTGACCTTCGGTCATGTAACAGAAGATTGTCCACGGAGCACCAGCAAAACCAATCAACGGAACACGTCCTGCTAATTCTTTATTCGTGAGTTTGATCGCTTCCAACACATATCCCAAACGGTCTTCTACATCGAAGTTTGTATCAGCAAATTTCAACTCTTCTTCACACGAAATTGTTTGATTGAACCAAGGTCCTTTCTTCTCAACCATTTCGTATGTGAGTCCCATTGCTTCCGGAACAACCAAAATATCAGAAAAGATAATCGCTGCATCTACACCGAGTAAATCTACTGGTTGAACTGTTACTTCTGCCGCTCTTTCTGGTGTTTCTACCAATTCTTTAAAACCGGACAATTCAGCTCTTACAGCTCTGTATTCTGGCAATATTCTACCTGCCTGACGCATTAGCCAAACGGGATAGCGCTCAATGGATTCCCCACGGGCCGCTCTTAATATTAAGTCGTTTTCAAATTTCATTGCTGCAAAGATAGTGGATAGATTGAAACCATTATCAGATTACCAGATTGAAAGCTTCTCACGAAGTAGATTTTTGGCTACGCTCCGTCTTGGGCTACCAACGGATTGGTTCCTTTCCAATTGATGTCAAATACGCGTTCGTTTGAGAAAAAGGTTTGCTTCCGAAGAAACCACGGTAAGACGACAAAGGTGATGGATGAGGAGAAGTGATGATCTTGTTCTTTGATGCATTGACCACTCGTCCCTTTTCCTGAGCTTTGCTTCCCCAGAGGATGTATACAATACCCTCTCTTTTCTCTGCGAGTTTTTCAATTACAGCATCGGTAAATTTCTCCCAGCCTTTGTTTTTGTGACTATTTGCCTCTCCTTCTCTAACGGTAAGAACGGAATTAAGCATGAAGACTCCTTGATCCGCCCAATGTCGTAAATCACCATTATCCCGAGGTGTAATTCCTAGATCGGTTTCCAATTCTTTGTAAATATTATTCAAACTTTTGGGAAGAGGTCGAACATGCGGTTCTACCGAAAAACACAGTCCATGCGCATGTCCTCGTGTTGGATAGGGATCTTGCCCGAGAATAACCACCTTTACTTGATCAAATGGGCATGCATCAAAAGCTTTGAAAATTTCATTTCCCTTCGGGAAGATGCCATCCTTATGCGTCGCGTATTCCGACTTAACAAAATCAATTAATGACTTGAAATAATCTTTTTCAAACTCGTTTGATAGTTGATCTTTCCAAGACGCTTCAATTTTCACTTCCATGGAACGAAATTAAGGATTGATTTTCATTTTTACATGTATCTTTGATTCATGAAGTATTTTTGGATATTGACTTTAGTCGTGTTAGCAAGCTGCACCAATACGGAAATCCCAGAGACGCCCTCTACTTTCAATCCTGAGGAGAACAAGAAGGATTCTTACGAAGGTATGTCGAAAAAAGAAGCGATAGAATTACACATTCGCAGAGAGCTTTCAATAAGCGCTGATCAACCATTGGATTACGAAATATATGAAGCGAACTGTGACGGAGATGATAGTTTGGATGCGATAATTACCGTGAATTTGCTCGATCGCGCCGTAGACGAGGCTATTGCTTCTGAAAATGTTGCCAAACGAGCCGCAATCGGGTACATGGGAAGGTATAATTTCATTATTTATCGTGATGGTTTTACGGGAAAAATGGGATCTGCGAAACCTATTGCATCGAGTCCAAAGGCGAAATTGAAAGTTAGCTTCGAGAACATTCGATCTGAAAAACAAAAAGACATCCTCGTGGATTACCGCATTCTCAATGCTGCTTATCGGAACTTTTACACGATCACGAATGGTCGTCCAGAGCAAACAAATCAAGTGAAATTATTTGATGCGCTCGGCACTCCAGAAGCGGCTGCCTTTTACATCGCTTATGAACCCGGTATGATTTCCTCGGCAAAAGACATTGTTAGCTATGTGGGGAAATTCGAGAATCCAACGTTTGCCAATCCAGATGATGTGTACACCTACGATCTTGACGTGACAAAAACCGATGTTTTGAAGGAACGTTGGTTCTTCAACCCTGAGACGATGAAGTATTATTTAAAGTTGGATTAACGATTCGTTTGGCTTTACCACTTCAACATGCTCCGTTTTTCACTTACTGCGAGCATGTTTGTCCCATTTTAGAGTGACACTTTCAAGCCAAACACAAAGTTTCGTCCCGGTGCACTAATTCCCGATCCTGCTGTTCGGTACAGTTGATCCGTAATGTTTTCAATTCCAAATGACGCAGACAAATGCTTGTTAAAGAAAACGGCAGCTTTGAAATTGATGGTATACCAACCCGGAACATACGCGCGCCCTTCATCATTCAAGGCGTACAGATAAGGTGATTCACCAAAAGGAAGCTCTTCATTCTTCAATTCCATCTGGTAAGCGCTGTAGACATCAACCTTAAATTGACGTCGTTTGTAAATGAGGGATGTTCGTCCAAATGTTGGTGCCACATGATTCTTAGGATAGTAAGCTGCACTATCGATATTGAACTCCTCACCTTTTTGATAGCTAATCGTACTACGAAGACTTAATCCTTTTGCTAAAACGACTTCAATTCCGGCTTGTACTCCGTACACCCACGCATCAGCGACATTTTGAACCGCCTGGACTTTGCTTAAATCTCCACCGTAAACAATACTGTCCTGTCCATTAAAATTGAAGTTCGCACGCGCAAGCGCATCATCCACATACGTGTAATAAACGACACCATCAATTTTCATGTTTTTGAACAAGGCCGACACAAATCCAATTTCACCATTGTAAATATATTCTGGCTTCAAATCAACATTTGGAATAACCACCGCGCCAGGCTCAGAGTCAAATACTTTTCCTAAATCATCAATGTTTGGTGCTCTAAATCCTGTTGCAAAGTTGGCGTAGACCTGAAAACGATCATTCGGATTAAACACAACTCCCAAACTTCCGTTCAATGCACCATTGCTGTTATTCGTCTCCACTACAGGAAACGGGAAAAGCGTTGTGTCGAACTCTGCTGAAATTGAGTAGTAACTGTATCGAAGGCCGCCATTCAAGCTCCACTTCTCACCAAAGTTGTATTTCCCATTGATATAAACACCTGCAGACATCCATGTTGAACCGTCAGGGTATCTCGAATTGATAGTCGTTTGTTCTCCCGTTATGATATTTTCGCGGTACGCATTCGACCCGACAAGGTTCCCGATTCCTTCCAATCCATAGAAAAGGATAAAATCCTTATTCACTTTCTTGTCGAAATCAACATTCAATGAAAAGGCGTCTACGTTTTCAAACTGGCGACGAATTCGATCATTTCCCGTTTTTCGGTCGTGGCGACTTTCTTGAAAATTCTGGTAGGCCGCCGTGATTCGCAAATCGTTGTAAACTCCTGTTTTCCGAGAATGAATAGCACCTACTTTGTGCATCATCCACTTTTGCGGTCCATAATACCATTGTGCATTATCCAAAATTCCATCTCCTTGTTTATCCAATATCAATCGATCGTAACGTGGAGCATCCGATGTTTCCGAATAAATGAACGAATAATCGATCAACCAATCCTTTGAAGCCTGGTATTTGATTTTTTGAATGATATTGAACTGACTAAATCCAGAGTGAATTTGCAATGTTGGATCGTCATTAATTAATGTAGAGTCCACTCCATTGATGCGCTCCTGATATGTTGGTCGCAGAAAAGCACTGTTACCATTTGACCCCGTTCTCAAATCGCCGTAGCGAGAAAAAGTAAAGGAAGTTAACGACGCCCATTTTTTTCTTCCAACATTTACGTCTACGTGCGCCATAACTTCGTTAGAAGCGGATGAATAACGCGTAGCAAAGTGCGCGGGTGCGTAGGTTTTTGTAGAGTCCGCCGAAAACTGTGCTTCTTTGGTTTTGAAACTCATGACACCTCCAATTGCATCACTTCCATAGATTACCGCTCCCGGACCAAATAGTACTTCTACTCCATCCAGCGTATTTGCATCGAGAGAAATCACATTTTGAAGGTTTCCTGAACGAAAAATTGCATTGTTCATTCTGATTCCATCCACAGAAATAAGTACACGATTGGTTCCAAAACCACGCAATTGAGGCGATCCTCCAGCCAATTGACTCTTTTGAACAAACACATATCCGCTCGTTTCAAGAAGGTCCGCCGATGTTTGTGGTGCTAGCAATTCGGCATCTTTCAAATTAATTGTTGCTATGCGATTCGGCACTTTCAATTTTTCCTCATCCCATCGATTCACGGAAATAACGATATCCGAAAACGAAAGCGGCTCATCTTCCATTTCAATCAAGCCCAACGTTTTGATTTCTTCGTAGGAAAGAATGAGTGTTTTGTAGTCTGGCGCTGAAATGTGAATGCTATCACACCCTTTGAACGGTCCTAAGCGAAATATTCCATTCGCATCCGTTAATTGCTGTACTTTAGGATTGTAGGAAATGATTTTTGCATCCAGAATAAACTGTTGCGTGATTTTATCTTTAATCGCAACATCTTGGGCATGAACCGAAGAAATGAAACAATAAAATACCGTACTGATGATCAGAAAAGTTGAAAGTCGTTGGATCATAAAAACATTACGTTTTTTTCTGTGTAATAATTCGCGAATTTACTACAATTTCCGTGCCGATAATATGTGCTTATCTTTGCATTATGGAGCATCAATTTTTGCATACAAAAACCTATCGTTATCAGGTTTTAAATGAGGGGTCTACATCCAAAAAAGCCTTGTACGTGTTACACGGTTACGGACAACTCACCGAGTTTTTTATTCGAAAGTTCCGCGCTTTAGCAGAAGATTTTGTCATTATTGCCCCAGAAGGAATGCATCGATTCTACCTAAAAGGGTCGAGCGGTCGTGTGGGAGCCTCGTGGATGACAAAAGAAGCTAGGGAATCTGACATATCCGATAATTTGAGTTTTCTTGACACTTTAGACGCCAAGCTTTCCGACGAATACCAATTCGAACAGAAGTACCTACTTGGCTTCTCTCAAGGAGGAGCAACTGCCGCTCGTTGGAATCAGTTAGGAGCTACGCATTTTGATGCGCTCATTTTATGGGCGAGTGTCTTCCCGCCAGATCTTCCCAATGTGATTGAATCCACCGAACATAAACCAAGTTACTTCGTAATCGGAGATCAAGACGAGTATTTTACTCCAGAAAGTCAGGAACAAATCATTCAAGACTATTCGTCCAAAAACTTTCGAATCAAGCGCTACGAAGGAAAGCACGATATCGTTAACAACACTTTAACAGAAATTATCCAAGAATTGGAGAGAAATTAAAGAATCGCTGATTTTTTTGGCACAATTTTCGATATTTGCATTGAAAAACAAATTGACATGAGATTTTTAACAATCATACTTACGTTCGCAGCATTTTCATTCACGTCTTTTGGACAGGATGCTCAGGCAGATGCTATTTTAGATAAACTATCAAAAGACATTAAGGGGCTAGAGTCGTTCTATATTGAGTTTAGCGCTACAGTAAAGAATTCTGATTCTGATTCGAAGAGTTCTATGTCTGGAAAAGGTTGGGTGAAAGGTGATAAATACTACGCGTCTTTCGGAGACAATACAGTAATCTCAAACGGAATTAAGACGTGGACGATTATCAAGGAAGAGAAAACGGTATATGTAACAGATGCCGACGAAGAAGACGAAGAGTCAGTAAATCCAAAAAAATTGATGACAATTTGGGAAAATGGATTCAAGAGTAAATATTCGAAGAAAACGAAAATTGGAGGAGAATCTGTTCACAAAATCTACTTGTACCCAAAGAATACAAAAGTTGATTACACATACATTGTTTTGTACATCAGTGAATCAACAAATGAATTGAAACGCGTGATCATGTCTATGAGAGACCAAACAAAAATGACTTATAACTTGAAGAAGTTTACGTCAAATCCATCGGTTGAAAATTCGAAATTTGTATTCTCAAAAGCGAAATACCCAGGATACACCGTTATTGAGGACTAAGCTCCCAATTCGTATAGAAATTAAAAAACCGACGATTTACATCGTCGGTTTTTTTGTTATTCTTTTTCTTGTTCTTCGGATAAGATTTCGAAGAATGAAAGATGTTCAGTTAGTACGATAAAATCGATTCTATCGCTTCCGTTAATCGCTCTTTTGGCAAGAACTGTTGTTCAAGCTGTTCTGCAAAAGGAACTGGAGTATCCAACGAAGCTACACGTTTTACGGGAGCATCTAGGTGTTCGAAACAGTTCTCTGAAATCAATGCGACTAATTCACCACCAATACCACCTGTCATGCAATCTTCATGTAAGACAATAACACGTCCTGTCTTTTTCGCTGCAGCGTAAATCGCTTCAGTATCCAATGGAAGAAGTGTGCGTAAGTCCAAAATCTCGATGCTTGCATCTGTATGATTTTCCGCATATTCCTTTGCCCAATGAACACCTAAACCATAGGTAATTATAGTAAGATCAGATCCTTCAGCCACCGTTCGTGCCTTACCAATTTCAACCGTGTAGTAATCATCTGGAATCTCTTCACGAATGCTTCGGTATAAGAACTTGTGCTCGAATACCATTACGGGGTTCGGATCTTCAATAGCTGCATTCAACAAACCTTTCGCTTCGTACGGCGTTGATGGGAAAACAATTTTCAATCCTGGCGTATGGAAGAACCACGCTTCATTGCTTTGAGAGTGGAACGGTCCTGCTGCGGCACCTGCTCCTGTTGGCATTCGCACAACAACATCGGCATTTTGTCCCCAACGCCAGTGCATTTTCGCCAAATTATTGACAATCTGATTAAATCCACAGGTTACGAAGTCGGCAAATTGCATTTCCACAACTGCCTTCATTCCTGCAATTGACAAACCGAGTCCAGCACCTACAATTGCACTTTCACAAATTGGTGTGTTTCGTACTCTTTCCTTTCCGAATTGATCAACAAATCCTTCTGTCACTTTGAATACACCTCCGTATTCAGCAACATCTTGTCCCATGATCACCAAATCAGGATATTTCTCCATCGATTGGCGCAAACCATCCTGAATGGCATCCACAAAACGTTTTTCAGATGTATTTCCGCTTGCCGCTTGAACAACTTGCGAGAAATCCGCATAGATATCATTCATCTCTTTCGAGACATTCGGTTCGATAGCTGGTTCAGCGTAGGCCATATTCAGCCCTTCTTGAATTTCATTCTTAATTTCTTCGCGGTATGCTGCTTCCGTTTCCTCCGTCAGGATTCCATTCGCGTACAAAAATTCTGAGAAATTTGTCAGTGGATCGTACACTTTCCATTCATCTTGTAATCCTTCTGGATAGTACTTTGTTCCTGAAGCTTCTTCATGACCACGCATTCTGAACGTCATAAATTCCAATAAAACTGGCTTCGGGTCTTCGCGCATCTCTTTTGCCAGTTGGCGAACGGTTGAAATCACTTCCAACACATTATTTCCATTCACTTGCACAGCTTTCATTCCATAGCCAATTCCCTTGTCGATAAACTGCTCGCAATTGAATTGTTCATTCGAAGGCGTGGAAAGTCCCCAGCGGTTGTTCTCAATTCCAAAAATTACGGGTAAATCCCAAACCGAAGCCACATTGAGAGCCTCGTGGAAGTCTCCCTCACTTGCTCCTCCGTCACCTGTAAAAACAAGCGTCGCTTTCTTTTGATCGCAAATACTCGACGCTAAAGCAATTCCATCCGCCAAGGCCAATTGGGGACCGAGGTGAGAAATCATACCGACAATATTGTATTCTTGAGTTCCAAAGTGAAAAGAACGATCTCTTCCCTGTGTAAATCCAGAAGCTTTTCCTTGAAATTGTGCGAACAAACGATTTAAGGGAATTCCTCTCGTCGTAAACACACCCAAGTTCCGGTGCATTGGCAAGATGTACTCTTCCTTATCCATAGCATACGCTGCTCCCACAGAAATTGCTTCCTGTCCCCAACCAGAGAACCATTTCGAAATTTTTCCTTGTCGAAGTAGAATCAACATCTTTTCCTCAATCAATCGAGGCTTAAGTAAACGGTGATAAATTTCCAATAGTTCCTGATCGTCAAAACCTGTCCGATCATACTTAATTGCTCTTTTATCGAGGACTGCCATAGTTTGTATTGTTTAAAACAAATCTAACAATTAGATCAATTTCTTGTTAAAAATTGTGTTCGTATTTCAAAAAATGATGGTGAATTCTTGTTCTCCAAACGACATAAAAAAGCCGCCCAAGTTCTGAGCGGCTTCTTATATATTCTATCGTATCGTATGATTAAACGACTCCTTGATCGATCATTGCATCTGCAACTTTCACGAAACCAGCGATGTTCGCTCCTTTCACGTAATCGACAGATCCGTCTTCATTCTTACCATACTTCACACATGCTTTATGGATAGAAACCATAATTCCGTGCAATTTATCATCTACTTCTTCACGAGACCAGTTCATTCTCAATGAGTTTTGAGACATCTCTAATCCTGAAGTTGCTACACCTCCAGCATTTGATGCTTTACCTGGTGAGAACAATACTCCGTTTGATTGGAATGCTTCAATAGCCTCAGGCATTGTTGGCATGTTCGCTCCCTCAGCAACACAGATTACTCCGTTGTCGATAAGCATTTGAGCTTCTTCACCATTCAATTCGTTTTGTGTAGCACATGGAAGAGCGATATCTACTTTCTCTCCCCATGGACGCTTACCTTCGTGGAATGTAATATCATCGTACGCTTCAGCCAATTCGTTGATACGACCACGACGTACATTTTTCAATTCCATTAAGAATGACAAGTGCTCGCTGTGCAATCCGTTTGGTGCGTATACATATCCTGAAGAATCAGAAACAGTAACAACTTTTCCACCAAGGTGAATTACTTTTTGCAATGCATATTGCGCTACGTTTCCTGAACCTGAAATAGCAACTGTTTTACCTTTGAAAGAATCATCTTTCGTTGCCAACATTTCTTTTGCGAAATATACAGTACCGTAACCTGTTGCTTCTGGACGAATCAATGATCCACCCCAGTTCAATCCTTTTCCTGTCAAAACACCAGTGAATTCATTTCGAATTCGCTTGTACTGACCGAACATGTATCCAATCTCACGTCCACCAACACCAATATCTCCAGCTGGAACATCTGTATTCGGACCAATGTGTTTACACAATTCTGTCATAAACGATTGACAAAAACGCATTACTTCAGCGTCTGATTTTCCTTTTGGGTCGAAATCAGATCCACCTTTTCCACCTCCCATTGGAAGAGTTGTCAATGAGTTTTTAAATACTTGCTCAAATCCTAAAAACTTCAAGATTGAGAGATTTACTGAAGGATGGAAACGAAGTCCTCCTTTGTATGGACCAATTGCTGAGTTAAACTCAACACGGAATCCTCTGTTCACTTGAACTTCACCATTATCTGATGTCCATGGAACACGAAAGATAATTGTGCGCTCTGGCTCGATCATTCTATCGAGAATTTTAGCAGCCTTGTACTTAGGGTTCTCCTCGATAACAGGAATAACAGCCTCTGCCACTTCATGAACCGCCTGAAGGAATTCGGCCTCATGACCGTTTGAAGCCTTCACTTTTTCCATGAAAGCATCAATTTCCGCTTGATATTTATTAGACATATTATTTTATTTAATCAGTGGAGCAAATGTATGTATTTTTAAAATACCTGAGTTCGTTTCTCAATTCAAAAGCTGCCGTTGGAAATGTTTTCATCCAAAAAAAAGACACAAAAAGCACTTAAATCACTAATAAATAGACAGTTAAACTAAAACCCACATACAACTACTGCTTTGGTTCTTAGGATTATTAGAATGATCCACCAAATTCCCACTTGTAATCGAAAAAACTTGTGCGTATCTATTGATTTACCATTTGAGACAAGCTAATTTCAATTCAGTTCAACATTATTTAGAAAAACAATGATTACGCAAAACAACCAATCAAAGCGGTCGTTTTAACCTTTTCAATTCTCTTTATTTGTCCTAAACATTAACGAAAGTTCAAAAAAAGATAAAATTTATCGCAATTTTGGCAACTTCTGTTAGAGGTATAACGTCTCTTTGTCGAACGAACGATTGTTCCGATTTAAGAATTATATAATGATGAAAACACATAATTTTAAACTCCTAGTTATCTTTTTGGGTCTACTAATCCCATCAATTTCAAACAGTCAAACACAAGTATGCCTCGGTACAGACGCCGATGTTTGCGTGGGTTCTTCTATTGATATTGTGGACTGTAACCCTGGTTCTGTTTCGGGAATTGTTCTGCCAAGTCCTACTAGCGTCTCTCTCAGTGATGACTCGTGGAGTGGTGTAGTTCCAATTGGTTTTAATGTGAACTTCTATGGTTCGAACTATACACAATGTGTAATTGGCTCTAATGGAATTATCTCCTTCAACCTTGCAAACGCGAATGGATATTGTACATGGGCACTTGGATCTGTTGGACCTCTACCGAGTACAAGTTTCGCTGCTGCTCAAAACACAATGATGCCAGCCTACCATGATATCAACCCTGCTGCGTCACCTGGTGGATCAATCTTTTATCAAACGATTGGAACTGCTCCAAACAGACAATTCATTGTTGTTTACAAAAACTTATCAGCCTTTGGAACACCTGGATTCTGTGTAGACATGGGAGTTATTGTAAACGAGACATCGAATTCTATTGAATACCACGTTTCGTACAAAGCGTTAAACACTGGATGGAATGGAGGTTTGGCGATTCAAGGAGTAGAAAATGCCCCTGGTAATGCCGCAACAATTACTCCTGGTCGTAACAACTCTCAATGGTCCATTACATCACCTGAAGCAAAGAAATGGACACCTACTTCACCTACGAATACAAACGCATATACAATTAGCAACATTCAATTTCAACCCCTCGTTAATGGCGCTTTAGGAAATAGCGGTTTAGCATGGGGAAATACGTTAAATAATAACACTCAACCTTATAACGGTGGAACCTTAACGGTGAATCCTGTTCTTCCTGGAACAACAGGTTACTTCTTAGTGAATTCACTGCCTGTTGGTTGTTCGAACAACCCAGTTGTAGCGAATTCTGACACAACATTTATTACAGGTGTTAGCTCACAAGTGGGCGCGTCATCTACACCAGATATCTGTTCTTCAAACCAAGGAACGGTAACGGCTACTCCTCTCGCAGGAATTCCGCCTTACACTTACAATTGGCCAACACTAGGTAATGCAACAACACAAACCGTTACTGGTGTGGGAGCTGGTACTTACCAAGTTGTAATGACCGATGGAAACGGATGTAGCTCAACAGCAAACGTAACAGTTGGTGATACGCCAGCGACGTTCTCAGGTTCAACTACGGTTGTTTCCTGTCCTGGAGGAAATGATGGTACAGCAACAGCCGTTATGAATCCACCTCTTGGAAATATTACCTACCAATGGGACGATCCTTTGATGCAAACTACTGCAACTGCTACAGGGTTGACTGCTGGTCAATACAATTGTACGGTAACTTCTGACATAGGATGTTCGGATGTTGTAACCGTAGACGTTACAGAAATCCCTGGAATGATCGGTGTAATTGCCAATCAATCGGATGTTACGTGTAACAGTGGAAATGACGGAGTCATCGACGTTGATGTTACTCAAGGAACAGCACCTTATACATACTCTTGGGACAATTCAGTTTCAACTACAGATGTAGCGAACGACTTAGCTGCAGGTACGCATACGGTTACTGTTACTGATGCCAATGGATGTGTGATTACTATTACAGGTACAATTGGAGAACCAACTCCTCTTGCAATTACCAGTTTGACACCAGACACTCAAATTTGTCCAGAAGACGATATCATGCTTACAGTTGTTGGTTCAGGTGGTTCTAGTCCATACACATTCACATGGACGGAAAACGGAACAAACATTGGAACGGGAACAACAATCACTGTTGATCCAGAATTAACAAATACACAATACTGTGTAACGCTTTCTGAAGCTTGTGGTTCTCCAACAGATGACGGTTGTTTGATGATTACCTTCCCTACTCCAATTGAGCCATCAGCAGTTCCTGATCAACCAGAGAAATGTATGCCTGGTTACTTCGAATTCACAAACACATCAGCGAATGGTGGTGAAATCGCTTCGACTTACTGGGAATTTGGAACAGATGGTGCAGCCCTAGAAACAGGAAACGATTCAACGCACTATCAGTTCAACGAGGTAGGAATTTTTGATGTCATCATGACAACTACTTCTATCTATGGATGTGTTTATACAGACACAATGGAATCAATAGTTGAGGTTAAGCCAAATCCAATTGCAGACTTTACTTTCTCAGCGAATCCAACAACGATATTTGAGCCAGCTGTTCAAATGCAAGATCGTTCTTCGGTAGATGTTGTTGAATGGAGTTGGGACAGTCCTTTTTCTTTCCCAAAGACAAGCGCAGTTCCTGATCCTAAGTTCCACTTCCCTGAAGAAGTTGGAAACTACCCAGTAACACTTTCGGTTGTAACAGAACATGGATGTGTGGATACATTAACGCTTTACTTGAGCGTAGTTCAAGATATCCTATTCTTTGCTCCAAACGCATTCACTCCGGATGGTGACGAACACAACCAATATTGGAAACCTGAAATTCAGGGAATCGATATCTACGGTTTCGACCTGTTTATTTTCAACCGTTGGGGAGAATTGATTTGGGAAAATCATGATCCTTCAATTGGATGGGACGGAACATACAATGGAAAAATTGTTAAGTCTGGAATGTACACTTGGCGCGCACGTGTGAAAGACCTATACAACGATGCGAGTTACGAGTTTAACGGGTCCATCAACTTATTGAAATAAAGATTGAAACATAATAATAAGTACACGAGCCCCCACTCTTTTTTCAAGAGTGGGGGTTCTGCTTTTCTTTGGTATTGTTTTTGTCTTAATAGAAAAAAATAGTTTGTAAGTTTGAAAAAATATCAACCATGAAGAAAATAATCATACCTATAGGAGTTGTTGCTGCACTTACTCTTGCATCGTGCGATGTGTTGAATGATGTGGCCGAAGTTATTGTAGACGGATCAGAAACAACGGATACAAAGCCTGCACTATCAAACGCTGAAGTTATTTCAGGATTGAAAGAAGCATTGAACGTTGGAATCAAAAACTCAGTAGACTTAACTTCTGTAACGGATGGATTCCTTGGAAACGCAGATATCCGTCTTCCCTTCCCTGAAGATGCGTTGAAAGTGAAAGAAAAAGCACTCGAATGGGGACTGGATGGACAAGTAGAGAAGTTTGAGACTACATTGAATCGTGCAGCAGAGGAAGCAACAAAAGAAGCGCTTCCTATTTTTAAAGATGCCATCCTAGCTATGAGTATTTCCGATGGATTTGCCATCTTGAACGGCGGCGAAGGAGCAGCGACTGATTTCCTCAGACAAAATACACGTGCGCAACTCGTTGATGCTTTTTCACCAAAAGTAGCTGATGCCATTGCAAAAGTAAAATTGACTGATTACTGGGAGCCAATCGTAAACAAATACAACATTTACGCAAACAGCCCATTTAGTAATGCAGAGCCTGTGAATCCAGATTTGAATGAGTACGTTACTGAACGTGCGATTTCAGGATTGTTCCACATGGTAGAAATCGAAGAAAATAAAATTCGTCAAAATCCAGCAGCCCGTGTAACGGACCTACTTCAAAAAGTATTTGGAAGTATTGGTGTTGGAGGAAACTAATACGATTTCATCTTCTGAGCGCTTGTTCAGAATGATAAACCGATTAACTAAGCTCAGTCTCCCGATATCTATTGGGATTACTGGGCTTTTTTATTGCAATCTGCTACAGAATTCCTATTTTCATCCAACAAAATCGACTAAATGAAATACCCACATACCGAATTGGTTCTTAACGATAAGGGACAAGTCTATCACCTAGGTCTTTTCCCTGAAAATGTTTCTGACAAAATCATTCTAGTAGGAGATCAGGATCGAGTAAACCTCGTAGCTTCATTTTTCGATTCTGTGGAGCACAGCTCACAGCACCGCGAATTTGTGTGTAAAACAGGAGAATATCAGGGAAAACGCATCAGTGTTGTATCTACAGGAATTGGGACAGACAACATCGATATTACGATTAACGAATTGGATGCGCTCTTCAATATTGACTTAGAGAAAAGAGATGATAAGGCCGAAAAAACTTCGATGAGTCTCGTTCGCATTGGAACATGTGGCATCTTGCAACCAGAAGTTCCTGTTCATTCGTACATTTTGTCGACCCACGCATTTGGACTGGATAATGTCGCGCATTACTACGACATCCCATTTTCAACAGAAGAAAATGAACTCAACGATGCAATCAACGAAGCGGTTGATCTTCCGGAAAAAATAAACACCTATTTGGTTGCCGCTTCCGATCGCCTGACAGATTTACTTCGTTCTTCCGAAACAACAGAAGGAATTACGATTACATCCAGTGGTTTTTATGGTCCTCAAGGGCGACAACTACGTCTTCCCAACAAAACAAACGCAATCAACGAACAGTTAACGGCGTTTAAACACGGAGAAGCGCGCATTACGAATTTTGAAATGGAAAGTTCTGCCCTTTTTGCTTTGGGAAAAGCGCTAGGACATGAATGTGCAACCATCTGTTTGGGAATTGCCAATCGACCGAAAAAAGATTTTTCCAAGGACTATTCGCAGCACATGATGAAGTTAATCAAGTACGTCTTGGATCGCATTTAATCGACTCATTTTCCCTTTTCTAACGCCCTCTCGACAAAAAACCGTAGCTTTAGAGTAATGGAATCTAAAAATGTCAATTTCGCCGTCCTAATCGATGGCGACAACATCCCATCTGCTCACGTAAAAGAGATGATGGAAGAAATAGCCAAGTATGGCAACCCAACAATCAAACGAATTTATGGTGACTGGACGAAACCGCACCTTTCGAAATGGAAAAATCTCCTGCTCGAGAATGCGATTACTCCTATCCAACAATACGGATATACTACTGGTAAAAATGCTACCGATTCAGCAATGATCATCGATGCGATGGATATTCTCTACTCGCAGAAAGTCAATGGTTTTTGTATCGTTTCAAGTGATAGCGATTTTACACGACTTGCAACGCGATTGCGCGAGGCAGGCATGGTTGTTCTAGGAATTGGAGAGCGAAAAACACCGAATCCGTTCATTGTTGCGTGCGATAAGTTTATTTATGTAGAAATTCTGAAAAACCGCGGTTCGAAGAAAGTGTCCTCAAGTGAAAAAGCTGCCGAAGACGACAGGGAATCATTCGACCCGATCTCGCAAAAGGAAATCAACCTCATTCAAAAATCGATTTCTGATTTATCAGATGAAGATGGATGGGCATACCTCGGAGATGTTGGAAATCTTATTCAGAAAAAACAACCTAATTTCGACTCAAGAAACTATGGTTTTGAAAAATTAACCGCTTTGATTCGTTCGTTGAAAGAATTTGAGGTGGAGCAACGGGACAACCCAAAAAGCAGACATAAATTGATGTTTGTGAAGAATGTCGAAAAGCCTAAAAAAGCGACTCGATCAACTCGAAAAAGCACGAAATCCGCAACCAAAAAGCCAGCTGCAGCGAAAAAACGTAGCTAATTGATTAACATGAAATTTACCGAACTCAATTTACAACCCGAACTGCTCGAAGCCATTTCTTACATGGGATTCGAAACGGCTACTCCTGTTCAGGAAAAAGCCATCCCAGTCATATTAAACAACGATGATCTCATCGCTTGTGCACAGACGGGAACGGGAAAAACAGGCGCATTTGTCTTGCCGATACTCAACAAACTTGTTGGAAAAAAAGACACCAATATCGATACGTTGATCATCGTTCCAACACGCGAACTTGCGATTCAAATCGAGCAACAAATTCAAGGTCTCTCCTATTTCATTTCTGTCGGTTCGATGGCAATTTATGGAGGTGGCGATGGAAAAGATTGGTCGGTTCAAAAAGAGGCACTTACAAAAGGAACTGATATCATTGTAGCCACGCCGGGAAAACTGATTTCCCATCTCAAATTGGGCTACGTCAACTTTAAAAATGTAAAACACCTTGTGCTCGACGAAGCCGATCGCATGCTCGATATGGGATTCATCGACGATTTGAAAACCATCATCTCTCATTTACCCAAAGAGCGACAAACGCTTATGTTTAGTGCAACCATGCCGAGTAATATTCGACAATTGGCCAAGCGCATCATGAATCAGCCCAAAGAAATTGCCTTTGCTGTTTCTAAACCCGCGGCAGGAGTCGATCAAAAAATGTACATGGCGCACGAGAACCAGAAAATTGGTGTCCTCACGCACATCCTACAAGAGCGAAAACACTTCGATAGCATTATTATTTTCACCTCATCAAAGATGAAAGTTTCGGAAATTGTTCGCTCCTTGCGTAAAGCAGGATTTAAGGCAACTGGAATTTCGTCCAATCTAGATCAAGACAGACGTGAAGAAGTATTACGCGGGTTTCGATCGAAACGCATTCGCATTTTGGTGGCTACCGACGTGATGAGTCGTGGAATCGACATCAAAGAAATCAACATGGTAGTCAATTTTGACGTTCCACACGATGCTGAAGATTATGTACACCGCGTTGGACGTACGGCACGAGCCAATACGAAAGGAGAAGCATTTACGCTCATCAACGAAAAGGACATGCACAAAGTGCGTAAAATTGAACAGTTGATTGAAACGAAATTCGAGAAATTAGCTCCGCCCGAAGCACTTGGACCTGGCCCTGAATGGGTAGAGAAAAGTAAACCGAGACCGAAGAACAAGCGAAAAAAGCCGCATTACAAAAAGAAAAAAGGTTCGGGGAAGCCACAGGGAAACAATCAAACCAAAGACAATAATAGGCCGAAGCCGCAAAATAAGCCATCATGAAAATGAGCCGATCACTATTCACTATTCTCATGGTTTCATTCACAGTTTTATTGACGTCATGTGTTCAGAAATCGAACGATACGGAACCACCAAAGGAGGTGGTTATCATCGAAGATTCTATTGAAGTGGAACCTCCTGTAGATCCGATTGACACACTTCCGACCACGCCCCCCACAGTGGACATCAAAGTATACTCAGAATATCCTGAGGCCATTGATGGATGTGCCTGCTATTTTGGCTTAACAGCCCCCGGATTAAGTGAAGGGAAATACGTTTTCATGACCAACTATGAGAAAAAAGCCTATATGATTCTCGATGGAGAAATGCGTACTTTTGAATTGATTCAATCGGAAAATTTAGCCAGTGGAGAACTAAAAGAAACGTGGAAACATCCCGACTATGACATGGTGGTTCAATCCAAAGAAACTGGAGAAATTGACGAGACATGGCAAAGCATCGGAACGATTAGCATTCAACCGAAAGACAAAGAGAAAACCGTGATTCGCGTTGTTGGAGAATGTGGCTGTTAGTTGTCGAATTGAGTAAGAGGATAAAAAATAGGTCAAACTCTCCATCCTTTTTACAAATGAAGAGTTCGACCTTACTAGAACTTTAACTTAACAAACTTTTTATTCGATTAGAAGTTTAACGGTACTTTGTACCTCATTCCCTACTATCGTTACGAAGTAAAGTCCTGCACTTTCATCTTGTAGATTAATTTCAGTTTCCAAAGAGTTCAATGCCGAATGGTGAATTAATTTGCCGTAGACATCAGTTACCTGAACAGACAGTCCTGTACTTAAACTGGGTAATTTCACCGTGAATATTCCTTCAGAAGGATTTGGATACACGCTGAATTCGATTTCCTCTACGGGGTTCAGACTCGCAAATGGATCGTTACACACATCCGCTCCGAAGTCGTGGAAAGACTGAACTAAATCAGCTACAGACAACATCACCTGCACATTCTGAAAGTTATTTTGGGTCTTTCCTCTACCATAAACAACCGCCTGATGGATCTCTACTTCTCCACCCGCTGGCAAAGTCCCAAGATCACAGGTCCCAAACATTCTACGATCTCCCCCAGGATTATTGTTGGTCTCTTCACTCCATTCAAAACCAGGATCTACTCCTCCTGTTGAAATGAGCATAGGATCGTTCGCTCCAGGAAAGATAAAATCCGTAGGAATCGTAGTTGCCCCAGTTGATCCCGCGAATCCAGTTCCTCCAAAGACCCAATCGTCACCAAATCTCCATTTTCCATTCATGTAATTCCAATATTGATTGGCAGATGACGGATCTGCTTGAGATGATGCTGAAGTCAACGTGAAATATCCGGCGTGCGTCATAGGCATGTTCAAATACATGATACCAATGGCTGGAGGGTTTTGTCCATATCCTTGACCCTGTCCGCCAAATCCAAAATCTTCGTCTAGATTATCTTGATTGTACGTGTAAAATACATTTCGAACGGGATCACACCCGTAATAGTCATCAGCGTAATTTCCCAAATCGGCATCTGCGAAGGATGCCATTACAGCATCATACAAATCTTCAGTCCCACGGTTGATTACGCGCACATCCATAAAGGTCGTATTGTTGAGAAAGTCGGTACTTGCATATTGATACAACATCACGTGAACTTCTATATTCATGCTTGGAGTCCCAGTTCCTCCAGTTGTATCTTTGCTATCATTCATCATGATGTACAAGGCCTCACACCCTTTTATTTCAGGATAATCGCCGTCATACGGATCGTATAAACCATCGTTATTGATATCGACAAAAGGAGCTAAGGTTGATGCTGTACCGATCGCTGGGTCACCATTTCCAGGCCAATTCAAAATGCTTGGATGCGGATTTGAGACTGTTCCATTCGCACTGTATTCGTTGATGTGTGCTTCAATATCTGCCAACTTCACTTTCCACATAGCAGGAATGTATTCGTCAAGATAGTACGGATCGTCGTAAGAATTATTCGAAGAATAAGGACCGGGAAACAAATCATCCTGACCATTTTCGTTGTAGCGCTCGGCTGCTAAACGTAATTGCCCGTTTGCATCTAATCCACCGAACCAAAACGAGTGATTATAGATTGCATTTATCCCTGATCCCTTCGGAATTTCGTAGCCTGCATCAACGGAATCATTAAAAAGTTGTCCGTCGGCGGTTGCAACAAGAGAAACATTATTCTTGTCTAAAACTTCAGTTACTTGACTAAAAAGTGGAACTGAAAAAAGTGATAGTATCGGTAATAATAGAAGTGATTTCATATGTATGTGATTTAAAGGTTATGCTCAAACATACTGGAAATCAAACCTATGAAGCAGTTACTTACAACAAGTCTATTATCAAACTATACGAATTTAATTTTCTGAGAAAACCTACAGAATAAACAAGAACAACCCAACAATCAAAGCAAGAATGCATTAAAAAAAAATAGCTTCGCATAAATTATACGAAGCTAGTTACTACAAAATCGAAGCAAATTCATCAATTCATTCCCGTCGTATCGGTTAATGCTTCCAAGAAATGAATGATATCTTCTTTTTCTTGATCGGATAACTTGAGTGAATCACCTGGCAGCGTTTGATAAGGTACATCCAGACCTAAACCTACTCCTCCACCTGCATCGTAGAAATCAATCACCTCTTCCAAGGTTTCGAAAGAGCCGTTGTGCATGTATGGACCTGTAAGTGCAATATTTCGCAGCGTAGGCGTTTTGAACGAGCGTTCATAAAAGGGTGCTTTCTCCATGATGATGTTGTTCGCATATCGCCCTGGATCGTCATCCAACTCGTATGGTTCTTTAAATATTTTCGGAACTCCGAGCACTTCTGTTTCCGTTTCATCGTAAAACGGTGGAACTACTCCTGCAAAGGTCGGCGCGAAGTGACAAGTTGCACAAGTCGCTTTTCCTTGGAACAAATTATAACCACGTTTTACAGATTCACTGATTGTTTTCGTTTCACCGCGGACGAATTTATCAAAATCAGAATTGAAGGAACGCAAGGAACTCACATAACGCGACATTGCATTGGTGACACTCTGCTTCGTAATCTTCATCGATCCGTATACTTCATTGAACATTTTCTGATATTCTTCAGATTGATTCAACTTGGCAATCATCTCATCGTAATCAGTGGCAAACTCGTCCGGATTGTACACCACGTGATCCATCTGAAGTGATAAACGATCCGTGCGTACGTCGTGAAAATAGCGCGTCGCATAGACCGCGTTCAAAAGTGTTGGTGAGTTTCTCTTTCCAGATAACCCCGCATTTGTTCGGCTCGTAGGCAATCCGTCCGTAAACGCTTTTTTCGGATCGTGACAAGTAGCACATGCCATTTTTTTATCTCCCGAAAGAAGCGGATCAAAAAATAACTTTCGTCCCAACTCGATATGCTTTTCCGATTCATCTCCCTCGGCAAATTCACCAAAAGTAGAAGCATTCAAAAAGTTCTCTGCAAATAAGTTCTCTGCTTCGTAGTTGATGTGTTTCGGCAAACTACTTCTTAAAGATGGAAGTTCCACGTTTAATTCCTTTTGTAAGATCAATGTTGATTTCCAGAGAGGATTGATAACATTGGTGAGGAACGAAAGGTGATCGAAGGATTCGAACGTTTCTTCCTCCAATTGTTGAATCCCTGTATCAAAAATAGCTGCGAGTTCCGAAGTTTTGGTTTCATGTGAGAATTCAAAATAGTTTTCCAAAATGGACTTCATTCCCTTCAAAATCTGAATCGATTCGTGGTTTACTTTATCGGAATTTGCTGGTGCATCAAAGCCCGTTACGTTAAGCGTGTTCAATCGGATTAAACCTAATCGCACCGCTTCAAAAACATCGGCATCGTACAATCGACGACTTTTGAGGGATTTCTCGAATTGCTTCATCGAAAAATGAAACTTTTTGAAGAGTTGGGTCAATTCTGTTCGATCAAAATTATCCGTGTACACGACTTCTTCGATACGCTGTAATCCTTGCGGTTCAATAATGCTTAAATCAGGTACCTTTTGCATCACTTTTGGCAGAGGCGCGCCATTTAAGCATTGATTAAACAATTGTGGATCGGTATGCGCAATCAAAAACTCCATCTTCTTAAAGTCTAAACGGAGTTGAAGAAATTCGGCTACCACCGTGGCACGTGATGCTTGCTCAATACTTTCTTCAAATGCAGCACATGATTGGATGAATAGGGAAACGTCTTCTTCAAATTTTTCCTGAA
>JABXHO010000016.1 GCA_013373595.1 Flavobacteriales bacterium
CCAAGCGACATGATGGACGGACGAGTTGGGTATTTACGCGACGCGCTCGATAAAAATGGATATTCTGATGTGAGCATTATGTCGTACACAGCAAAGTACGCAAGTGCATTTTATAACCCATTCCGTGATGCATTGGATTCGGCGCCAAAAGAAGGGGATAAGAAAACGTATCAAATGGACCCTGCTAACAAGCGAGAGGCATTGATTGAAGCGGAATTGGATGAGCAAGAAGGAGCAGATATGCTGATGGTGAAACCTGCGATTTGCTATTTGGACATCATTCATGCGCTACGCGAGCAATCGAATTTGCCGATTACAGCGTATAATGTAAGTGGTGAATGTGCCATGATTTATGCGGCTAGTGCAAACGGTTGGCTCGATTACGAAACGGCGATGTCTGAAATGTTACTTAGCATCAGAAGGGCAGGAGCAGACGGTATTTTGACCTATTTTGCAAAAGATTTTGCCTTGAATGCATAATTTCTAATTCATTTTATGGAGGATTCGCTAATTCTCAATACATTAGTAGTTAATGCAAGAATTCGATTATTATCCAGAGAAACCTGAACTGGTTGAGTACACGCCCAAAAGCAGTCTTTCGCTAACGATTTTCTCGTTGGTGGTGTTCATTATGGTTTTTCTTCTCTTTTTTGAAGATCAGTTTTTATTCCTGTTGAATTTGCTGATTGTTCTCGTTGTGCACGAATTGGGACACTTTATCGCAATGAAAGTGTTCAAGTATAAAAACGTGCGCATGCTCTTCATTCCACTGATGGGAGCGTTCGTTCAAGGAAAAAAATCGAATTATTCGCAAAAGCAAAGCTTGATTGTACTCATTTCAGGACCGTTTCCGGGAATTATCGTTGGAAACCTGTTGTTTTGGTATTCCACGTGGAGTCCGTACAACTCTTGGTTAGCAGAACCAGCCATCATTTTCTTGTTACTGAACATCATCAATTTATTGCCACTTGATCCTTTGGATGGTGGACAGATGTTCAAACTACTCGTGAAGCGCGTCAATGAATTTTTATTGATGGTGTTTGCCTTGGTTTCTTCTTTGGCCTTAATTGCAATTGGTGCGTACATGCGCAACTATATTGTGATAGCCTTTGGATTCTTTATGGCTTTCCGAGTAAGAGCATTGCAGAAGAAATACCAGATGCACAAAGAATTGTTGGGCGAAGATGTAAACTACGCTACTACCTACAAGGGATTGAGTAATCGTGATTTCTCGAAGATCAAAGAAGTGGTGCTACAGCATACTCCTGCATTGCGTAAATTCATCGATCAAGTTTCGAGCGAAGAGGCAGATCCTGTTTTGGCGAGTCAAGTGAACAATGTGTTGGTAACGCCAATCAAGCGAGATACGTCTATTTTCTTCCGATTTATCGTGATCACTTTCTGGTTATTGTCTTTCCTGTCACCATGGCTACTTTCTATGCTAATTGGTGCTAAAATGTGGGGAATTGATGCGCTATAATCCTGGGCAAAAGATTGTTTTTATGCATGATGTGGGCGGAGGAATCGTGAAATCCGTTCATGAAAATTATGTAATCATTGAAGATGAAACAGGCTTCGATCAGAAATGCCGTTTTGATGAAATTGCTCCTGTTCATGGAGAAGAATATCACTTGAATTCTGAGGACATTGTGGCGATTAATGAGGATGAATCTTTCGCAACGATCAAGCATCACGTTCGGAAGGGAAATCTTACGGGAAAGCGTAAACCAGTTGATGTTTGGGAAATCGATTTGCACATTGAAGAAATCACGGATTCTCACTCAGGGTTAAGTAACGGAGAAATTGTGACCAAGCAATTGCGTGAGTTAAGAGGATTCTTCCAGCGAGCAAAAAGTAAGCGCATTCGAAAATTGATTATCATTCACGGTGTCGGAATGGGCGTTTTGAAAGAAGAAGTACGATCTTATCTCGATAAACAATCATCAATTGATTACTATGATGCCGATTTCAGAGAATACGGAAAAGGCGCGACAGCGGTAGAGATTTTCTATTCCGGATCGGAGGATTGAGCCTTCGGCATTCTTCGGTACAACTTAAATGCACCTTTTTCTTTCACTACTTCAAATCCATCGATTTCATCCAAAAAAGTTCGATTGAAACGCGTTCCAATGTACACCGGTTTATCGATGTCTCCACGTAGCAACCAATCCAAATCTTGCTCCTTCGTGCGCGTATTCGGTTGCACTCGCGTATAGAAATATTGCGCGTAACTCTTTCGTAGAGATTCTACATAACAATCTTCTCCCTGTAATTCTTCGTACATAGAGATCGCATCGCCTTGTGTCAATTGATCAACCTTTGGCATAATGGTAAATAACGCAACGAGTAATGCAATGGCCGTTCCTGCCGCCAAGGAGAGAAGCATATTGCTCAGATTTCGCTTTCGAAAGAAAATAAAACCTGCAATGAAACTTATGGTAAATACGATTCCTGCTAACATATCGACAAAGGTCCACTTAGGAGAATGTTCGATGAGTTTTACGGCAAACGGATCGGTTGTTATGCTCATCAACCAATCACGTTCCATAAGAATAATAGGAAGTACCAACATGGCCAAAGAGACAATTCCTCCAATGATTAAATAAAGGATACGAAGGTATTTTTTGATTTCGATTTCGCCTTTCATCATTCGGTAAACCGCCAACGCCGCGACAAACGATAGCGGAGCATAGGTCATGGAAGAGTAATGGATGATTTTCGTTGTGGTAATGCTGAATAGAATCAGAACGACCCAGAACAAGCTCAACATCCAACGTCGTAAATCGAGTGGTGTTTCGTCTTTTTTCTGGTAGAAGAGCGGAATTGCTAACACTGAAATCGGGAAGCAACCCAATCCAACGACAACAAAGTGATAGTAAAATGGCTGTTCGTGTCCAGCGACAGGTGTCCGGAATAATTCAATTTGATATTCGATAAATTGCCATAAAATATCCCATCCATTTTGAGAAACTTCCATGGTCACCCAACAGGCGATAATTCCAGCGAATCCAACAAGAAAGAATAGAATTCCTTTGAATGAAGGGAATACTTTGAATCGCTTATAGATCACATAAACCGCGAGTGTGAGTCCAAGTAAAAGAAATCCGACAGGTCCTTTTGTTAGAACGCTCAAAGCAGAAAATATTCCAGAAAGAATCGCCAATTGCCACAATTTTTCTCCGTCTTTTCCAAGGAAACGAATCATGAAATAAATCGATAGGAAGATGAAGTAATTGAAAACGGGATCAATGATTCCAGATTTGAAATAAATGTGGGGAAGAAGCGAGGCAAAAAACACCAAAGACCAAATCAATCCGAAGGTGGGAGAGAAGTGACGCTTTCCGATAAAATAGAAGGTAAACAAGTACAGTGCTCCGAATAAGGCATTGGGAAAACGAGCCGCAAACTCATTGATTCCAAAGGTTTTCATAGCTGCAACTTGAAGCCAAAAGAAAAAAGGTGGTTTTTCCCAAAAAGGAAGGTAGTTGATTTGTACACGGAGATAATTTTGGCTTTCGATCATCTCGCGAGCCGATTCCGCAAAGTTAATTTCATCCCAATCGAAGAGATGAAAGTGTCCCAAACCGATAAAAAAGAATGCCGAAAGTACTGCGAGAAGACTTAGAGTCCACTTTTGTTGCGAAGCAATACGTTCGAGTAGTGTCATAATCGTTGTTTAATCGGAACGCTAAGAACCGAAACTAAAAGTAAATCCTTTATTACGAATGGAACATTTTCGATTTGGCAATTCCAATTTTGTTGAAGAAGTAGAGCCATGAAACGCCCAATACACCCATTCCATATTTGGAACTTCTTGCCAAGTTGATAGATGACGCATCTTCGAAGTACTTGGTTGGACAGGTAATTTCAGCAATTTCGAAACCTTTGTAGAAAATCTGAGCCAACATTTGGTTATCGAAGATAAAATCGTCCGAATTGATATTATAGTTGATGCCTTCCAACACTTCTTTTGAGAACATGCGGTAACCTGTGTGGTATTCCGACAATTTTTGATTCATCAATATGTTCTGGGACAAAGTCAGTAGTCGGTTGGCCACGTATTTGTACCAAGGCATTCCGCCTTTGAGTGCACCTTTCCCTAGAATTCGTGATCCAATAACAACTGGATATACGTCGTTGGCGATTAAGTGCGCCATGCTTTCGATTAACTTCGGAGTGTATTGATAATCAGGATGAAGCATCACCACGATGTCACCGCCCAATTCCAAAGCCTTGTTGTAACACGTTTTTTGATTTCCTCCGTAACCTTTGTTTTCCTCGTGACGAATAACATGCTTAATTCCAATTTCGCGAGCTAACTCCGAAGTGTTGTCGCTACTTTTATCATCCACCAACACTACTTCATCAACAATGTCGAATGGAATTTCATCGTAGGTTTTCTTCAAGGTTTTTGCTGCGTTATATGCAGGCAAAATGACAATCAGTTTCTTTCCTTTTATCATTACGGTTGTTCAAAATTGTGAGTGCAAAGCTAAAACAATCATTTGCAATAAAAAATTCTTGTGTTCTTCAAAGTTCAGTTAGAGATCAACCCTAAACGTATGGATGTCGTTATGGTTCTCCTCAATTTTATCTTTGACATACTTAATTGACTTCGCCAAGAGGAAAATATCCGCTGGTGCATTCACTCCAAGCCATTCAAAACTAGACTGTTCATCTTCTACAGCCATCGCGATGTGGTACAATAATTCAAAATCATGAACTAATAACCACTTTTGAGCGCTTTCATTGCCTTCCGCTGCATTTATCATCGCTAAAAGATGAGCATAACCATTATCCTGTAGCCAATTTCGGGCTTCATCTTTCAGGTAAATAGCATACGTTGCCATGAACAGTTCCATGTAACCATTTTCCTTCAGCCACAGCATGATGTCGTCATTTCCTTCGATCGCTTTCGACCACGCAATCACAATCTTTGCCGGATAATCAAGTCTTTGGAGCTGTGTGCTCGACATCTCACTTGCAATAATTTCGCGTTTCTTTTTTTTGAACCAATTTTTCATAGCTAATAGAAGAAAATATATGAAACAATAATGGCAGTTACAATTCCAACGAAATCAGCAAATAATCCTGCCGCCGCTGCATAACGCGTATTTTTAACGCCAACCGAACCAAAATACACGGCCAACACGTAGAATGTTGTTTCCGTACTTCCCTGCATTGTGGCTGCAATGCGTTCTTGAATTGAGCCTATTCCGTAAGTGTTCATCACCTCGACGAATGCACCGCGTGCACCACTTCCGCTCAAAGGCTTCATAAAGGCAACGGTTAGCGTATCAACCCATTCTGTAACAGTAATTCCCGCCGAAAGAACCGCCCAACGAATTCCGTCTAACAATCCATCGAGTGCACCTGAAGCTCGAAAAACGGCAATCGCACACAACATCGCAATGAGATATGGAATCACCTTTATCGCCACTTCGAACCCGCCTTTTGCCCCATCAATAAACGATTCATACACATTTACTTTCTTTCGCATCGCCATCAACATAAAGGTTAAGATGAGACCGAACATGATTCCACCTCCAACGATAATTGACACCGCTTCTCCTTGTTCTGGGTGAAGTACTACGTAGTAGAGGAGGAGTCCAATTAACAAAGAAAGGGAACCGATGTAGGCAAGTACAACGCGATTGAAAAGATTAATTTTCTGACGAATGGCGACAAAGATCAATCCTGCCAATGAAGCGATGAAGGTTGAGATCAAAATCGGCAGGAAAATTTCTGTAGGCGAGTCAGCGCCAGAACGCAGTGCAAAAATGGAAACGGGAATAATCGTTAATCCAGACGTATTGAGCACCAAAAACATGATTTGGGCATTCGATGCACGATCTTTTGTTTCGTTCAATTCTTGAAGCTCGTTCATCGCTTTCAATCCAAGTGGTGTGGCAGCATTGTCCAATCCGAGCATATTCGCGCTAAAGTTCATCATGATCGAACCAATCGCTGGATGATTCTTAGGAATATCTGGAAATAATCGAGAGAAAAGAGGACTGACAACTCGGGTTAGAGCCTGCATTGCGCCACCATTTTCACCAATTTTCATGATGCCCAGCCATAAACACATGGCTCCCGTGAGGTATAGCGACAACTCAAAACCGACTTTTGCTGAGGAAGACAGTGAATCGATCATGTTCTTCATAACGGCGATGTCGTGCCAAAAAATCATCTTCGCTGCCACTACAACGAAGGAGATCAGAAACATGCCTATCCAAATACGGTTTAAAATCATACTGCAAGATCGGGTATAATTCTTCTTCTGCGTCAAACAATCCATTTATTATTCCACAATTGGTCGTTTAGAATCAATCGTGAATGAGTGAAATAATTGTCTTCAATTTTAGGGTCGGTTAAAACACGTAGTGTTTTAGTGTAATTGTTTTGATTTTTAATATTTAGAAATCAGCAGTTTAATTTTGATTTGCGAATATTTTTTGTTACCCTGTTTACGCCACGAGCCAATATGCATTTCGCAAGGGCTAGACTCAAAATGAGTTGGTGGTGTTGAACAATTCTGGACGACTAATCACGATTTCATCGAGCGCGCCGAATGATCAGGTTAGACATTCAACTCCAGGATTTCTATCATCTCGTTCAACGAATTAACATTTTAATTTAAACACTATGAAAAAAATACAAAGGAATGCCCTATTTGGGTTGATGACAATAATGAGTGGAGTTCTTATTTTCTTCGGTTGCCAAAAGGAAACTGTAGAACCGCAAGCAGAGCCAAAAGTGGAAGCGAAAACAACGACCGGCGGAGGCAGCGGAGGTGGAACCTCTTGTACTGTTAGTTGTTTTTGGGGAACGGCATCGGCCAATTGCCCTGAAGGAGGAGCGACATGTTATTGCGATTGGGGATCACCCGTAACGTCATGTAATGGAGGTTCAGCAACGGTTTCAGGTAGTTTCAATCATGCAGGACTTCAAGATTTTGAGCAATTCGTTCTTCAAAATAAGATGGATCCAGTGTTGATTCAAGTATCGCATGAGCTTGAAATTGGATTTAGCTCAGGAAGCTGGGATCAGTATATGCAAGCACAACAAAACTATGTAGGAGCAATTTCGGCTCAACCACAAAGTGATCAAGAAATGATTGCGATGTGGATGGAAAGCCAACAATAAAACCTAATTATGGAGGGCACGGCTTGGTCAAGAAAAGGCTGAGTTGTGCCTTTTTTTTACTGCCTTTCACACACTTTGACGAAGTTCTCTAAAAGTACAGCACCATGATTCCCTGAAACTTCAGGGTGGAATTGCACACCAAAAATAGGTTTATCTCGGTGCTGCATCGCTTCGTTAACACAAGCATCAGATGATGCCACCAATTGAAATCCAGGCGGGATCGAAATGGCTTCGCAATGATCTTCCATCATTCGGATTTCTGTTGGAAGTCGATTGAATAAATCACAATCTTCCATTACTTCAATCGTTTGCCAGTCGCGATCATCTCGCATTCGATTAGCAAAAGCTCCGTGCAAAATTCCGATGAGTTGATGCCCAAAGCAGATCCCGAAAACAGGAATTTTACTCGACAAAATCCACTTCATTTTTTCCAGATAGGGAGTTGTATCAATTTCAGTAACTAAGAGTGGAGCACCTGATAAAATCACACCTTTCATTCCTTCAAGCAAACTTTCCTCGAAGTCCATTAACGGAATGACTTTCGTGTCCATGAATTCATAAACGATTTGTTCGATGTATTTCGTCTTGTTGCTGCCGCAATTAATGATAAGAATCATAGGGGATTAAATGATTGAAAAAAATGAATGATCTAGAAAGGTACAAAAATTCCATTTTTTACTGCGTAAAGCACCAATCCAACCCGCGACTTCGCTTCCAATTTCTCAAACAAGCTGGCACGATAGCCGTCGATGGTTTTAGGACTGAGACACATTTGATCGGCAATTTCCTTATAGGTTAATTCAGAGCAGCAGAGCTTCAAAAACGTCAATTCGCGATCGTTCATCATGGAAATAGTGGGATCTTTCTCTCCATCTGACTGAAGAACTTCGATTAATCGTCCTGTGAACGCATCGGTATAATGATATCCTTTTTGGTGAATGCTCAGCAATGCTTGTTTCAATTCGGCAGGCTCCACATCTTTGCTCAAATATCCCTTAATTCCTAAACGAAGCATTCGTATGAGCGTCGTTTCATCCTGCATCATTGTTAATACCAATACTTTGAGTTGTGGGTATAATTCTTTGAGCTTTTCGGCAGTTTCGAACCCGTTCATGATGGGCATGTCGACATCGAGAATAATTAAGTCAGGAAGCGATTTGTTTTCATGCAGATCGATCTTCTGAAGCGAATCTAGCAGTTCTTTTCCGTGATTTGCCTGTAGTTGAATGTGAAATTCATCACCTAAAGAAAGGACCAGGTTGATGAGTCCAGCGCGAAAGAGTTTATGGTCATCAACAACGGCTATTTGAATCATGATTGTGGCTTTTCGAGGACAATTTGAACGTTAACTCCCTCATTCAATTTGCTTTCAAAATACAATTTCGCATCGATAATTTCGCAACGATCTTTAATATTTGATAGACCCGACCCCTTGTTCAATGCAGTTTGATAATCGAATCCAATGCCGTTATCAGAATAAAATACCTTCAATTGATTCCCTTCTTCGCTAATTTTAAGATGAACATTCGATGCCTTGGCATATTTCAATGTATTTGTGAACAGTTCCTGAATAATGCGATAGAGAATGATCAATTGATCGGCTTCCAATGAAACTCTCTCTGGAGAATGTTCAAATTCTACCGCTACGTAACCTGTTTTGTTGATACGATCGACATCACTTTGCAGTGTTGCAATGAATCCCTTCCGACGAATGTTGTCGCCATTCAAACTTTGCGATAGTGAGCGCATATCACCAATAAGCTTTTTCATTAACTCCGCGGATTCCGTTACTTTCTCGCGATCTGCTTCAGGAATATCCTTCGAAATTAAATTCAAATTGATTTTTACCAATGCCGCTGCCTGCCCCAGATTATCATGAATTTCACGTGATACATTGACCAAGGTTTGCTCCTTGATTTCAACTTCAGCTTGTAGCAATTCACGTTTACGTCGCTCACGCTCAAAGTGCAGTTTTGTTTGCGATTTTCGGTAGAGTAGGATGAAGTAGATGATGAATATGGTGAGAAGACCGAAGAGGAGGGTTCCGGTGATGATGGTGACAAATATGTCTGTTTTAGCGGATAAAATCATTTTTCGGTGTGAGGTTGGGTAGATAAAAATATGGAAGCGAAGTAGATGAAGTACAATATGAGATTCAGCCACATAACGAGATGGTATACAATTTCGGGAAGATCATCTGTTAGAACGGCATGAAGTCCAAACGAAGTGAAATTAATACTGTAGAAGACCAAATTCCCAACACTGAACCAGAAGATACCCTGTCGCGATATTGGCTGAGATATAGGGTTGTTGATCATCATCTTTAATTGAATTAACGAACAAATAATAACAAAGAAGGAAAGTAAGATAAACCCATAGGAGGGAGCGATCATGATGTCTTGAAGAAAAAGAGAGTTGCCTATGGATAAAAGTATAAGTCCAAGAACAGTTGAGTAGAAGATGATTCTCATTCTTCGGAGAGAAAAAGATTTCGAGAAAAATAGACCATATCCCAGAATGAGTACAGGAACTGTGAAATGGTAAACAGGGTGATTTGTACCATAAGTAATTGATGATAGATAGGAGGTCATTTCGGATAGTGAAACCACTAATAATAGAAGTGCGACATTCAGGAATAGTTTTGGAATTTTCTTCAGATAGAGTATTATATTCAACGAATACCAATAAAGCAGTATCAGATGTAGATATAATAAAGAATACTGTTTGAACGTAAACAAGCAGAAAAGTACAATTACTAGTATAGCGGTCGTAAAGAAAGAATATCTTGGCATTTCACTACCAAGATATTCAAAATTGTAATAATCATTCAACCGTGTTATTGTTATTTATGAGCGGTGCTATTTTTTACTTTGGACAACGGTCTGGGCAAGATTGGGCAAATTCATAAACTCGACTTTCTCCATCTTCTTCTTTTACTCGAAAATAATCATCATCAAGTCCAGTAATCATAATTGAAAACTCGTCTTTTTCCCCATCGAGAAATCTATGATTACAAAATTCTAGATAAACATATTTGATGTGTGTTTTGTTTTCGAGCAACTCTCTAAATTCATCGGCTGGAAAGACTACGCCTTTGAGTTCTGATAATATTGGTTCTCCTTGTTCGTTGAGAACAACTCTCCCATTGGAGTCTCGTTGGTAAGTTTTTAGAGCTTTGGGGTGATCTTCATATCCCAACCGAAGCAAATCCTCATCGGTCCGATTTATTGGAGGTCTTAAGGTAAAAATATCCACTGCCGACTTTCTTTTCAAGATACGCTCCTTTCTTGATAGTTGGTCAAGGTTAATCTTATCTTTTTTAACTCTTTCTTCAAATTCAGAGAAACTTCGTCTAAAATTTATTTCACGTAAATCCGACATAATAATTAAGTTTTAAAGTTTCCTCCAAACTACTTTTACTTTGTTCTAAATCCAAATACTTCAGTGGATTACAGGATTTTTCCTTTAGTTGTATAGGAAAAATCCTCTTTACTTTTCAGTCATTTCCATATACCTCATGGTTAATACCTGAGCTAGCTTTGTTGACGAGCAAACCTTTGTTTAGCTCATATAACTTATTAACAAATAACACCCTTTCAAATGAAAACTAGCTTAGCACTCTCAGTACTTGTTTATTTTATTTCAGTTTTCTCCTTCGGGCAGAACAACCAATGTGATTGTTCTGCGGCTTTGGATGCTTCATTGAAAGACAAATATTCAGAAATACAAATGCAAGATTTAAGAATCGAACTGTATGAATACTATCAATATCTCCAAAACAAGGAGCAAAATGGATCTTCAAGCTTTAAGCTTTCAAGCGCAGGAGAAGCATTTACAAATTATGGGGTTTTTGGTGGGACTTTCGATACACAGAATAAGACGAAGTACAACAAAATGCTAAACCTTGAGAAGATCATTCAGAAGGAACAATCTATCTCCGAAGAAGTCTTTAAGCAGATTGTTACAGATGTATTTTCAGACAATCAATTGAAGGCTTATCAATCGTGTCTGGATGCCTGTGACTCTCAAAACGGTTTGTTTTATCAGGTGACTGGAGATTTGGAAGATGTATTCGGTGTAACAATCAACTTCAGAAATAATCTCGGGAAGGATTCTGTTGTCATCCGAAATATCAGCATGATTAATTGTGATCCTGTTGGAGGGCTCGTGCTGAGGCGAGAAGAATCCATTCTAAATAATAGAAGTATTACGCAATACTTTCGCGTTGTCGACAAAGAGAAGCCCTGTCAATTAGCTGTCGATTTTTATGATATGGCGTTTTCGCCGATTGATTTGGGAGATGGATATCGATCAAGTCACAGTAATGCTCCGATTGGAACCATTGTTTCTTCTGTACTCGATTACAATTCGTTTGTTGAGTTGAATAAATTCAAGGTTACCAATAAGATGTCTGAAGCTATTTGGGTTCCATGCGATGGCAGAAATGTGAAAGCTTCAAAATATGGAGAGTTCGTTGGGAACGTACCAGATCTTAGAGGAGTTTTCCTCCGAGGAGTAAATGAATATGGAGTTGATTTTCCTGGGGTGAGTCTTGTAAATTCTACTCAAGCGAACCCAGATAATGTTCAGGCCGGTGTGTTTCAGTCGGATTCATTTAAAGCACACAATCACAACCTTGGAGATGCTGGGAAGGCTGATTGGGATGGTAAAGTTGGATCAAACCGACAACGCGTAACCAATTCCGGAGGAAATGGTATCGTGACATCAGTTGTTGGAGGAAATGAAACGAGACCGAAGAATATAACTGTTTACTATTACATCAAAATCAATTAAAGTTTGATGCGATAAGGTACTGTGAGATGTACTTCTAATTCTCCAACGCTCCATCACAAATCCAACACTCAAACATCTCGATCTCTGCTTGAGTGAGTGGTGCAATCCCGAAGTTATTCGGGATTTTTGGCATGCTACCATCTGAAATAACCGCTCCAAACGTACCTTGGTCAATTTTTGCTTTTACGTTGTCGTAATTGAAAATCCAAGCATCGTGACAGCCTGTTCCTGGACCTTGATTGGTCGCACACGATTGCTGAATCAACGGTTTGATATCATTCTCATAACTGACTGCTCCAGGTGTACAGTAATCCAAATTACACTCCGACAATGTTTTGTCCTTGTTACATGAAAGTAATGCACTGGTAGCGATAAATGCCATTAAGAGGAGTCGATATCCGTTTTTCATTCCTGTAGTTTTCTCCAAAACTAAGTGATTTCAGTCGAGTTCTCAACTGATTTTTAACTATTTCTTGTAATTTCACCGACATCACTAAACAGATTCACGTGAAGAAAGATCAAAACTGCCCGTGTGGTCGCCCGTTGGAATACATCCATTGTTGTGGGAAGGCCCATCAAAATATTATCAATGCGAAAACGGCGGAAGACTTAATGCGTTCTCGCTATACGGCATTTACAATGGCTAACGGTGATTACTTAATGGAAAGTCACCACTCGATGACGCGGAAATCGGCGCGAAAAAATGAATTGGTCCTTTGGGCGAAATCAGTCAAATGGCTTAAGTTAGAAATCATCAAAACAGTTGATGGTGGAGAAGAGGATTCCGAAGGAATTGTTGAGTTTAAGGCACATTTCAGAGAAGGTAAGAAGCGGAAAGTGATGCATCAAACGGGAAAGTTTTTGCGTGAATTCGGCCATTGGGTATACTTTGATGTTGTTTGACGGATGATAAGTTGCATGAACCGAATGACTGAAAATTGTGATGTGATTCGCTGACCGAAGGTGGAGCGTTTAACGTATAAATGGGATCAGGTGAAACTCTCTGAACCAAAATCAAACGTCTCTCTAAACTAAATCCTACCTTTGTCAAAAATTACGGCATGTCATCCTTTGATCAATTCAATCTAAAGAAGCAATTACGCAACGCAATTAACGACCTTGGTTTTGTTGCTCCTACGCCCATTCAGGAGCAAACGTATTCGGTTGTTTTATCGGGGAAAGATGTGCTTGGAATTGCACAAACGGGAACGGGAAAAACCTTGGCGTATTCTCTCCCAATTCTGCAAGATTTAAAGTTTTCTGATCAGAAACATCCACGAGTACTTATTCTTGTTCCTACGCGTGAATTGGTTATCCAAGTGGTAAATGAATTGGAAAAATTGACGGAATACGTGTCGATTCGAATCCTTGGAATTTACGGAGGAGTCAATATCAAAACCCAACGTCTCAAATTAATGGAAGGGTGCGACATTGTCGTGGCTACACCAGGACGTGTGTACGATTTGATTTTGGAACAATCTCTTGCGGCAAAAGGTCTTAAGAAATTAGTGATCGACGAAGTGGATGTGATGCTTGATCTCGGGTTCCGTCCGCAGTTGATGAGTATCATGGAATTGCTTCCCGAAAAGCGTCAAAATATCATGTTTTCGGCGACCATGACGGATCACGTAGATGAATTGATCGACGATTTCTTTGTTGCCCCCGAAAAGATTTCCATTGCGGTAAGTGGAACGCCCTTGGATAATATTGAACAATCTTCCTACTTAGTTGAGAATTTCTATACGAAATTGAACCTGCTTAAACACCTTGTTTCTGATACGGAAGAATTCTCCAAAGTGCTCGTGTTTTCAGCTCATAAGCGCATGGCTGACAAGATTTACGAAGAAATTACGGAGGAGTTTCCAGGACAAATAGGAATCATCCACTCCAATAAATCGCAAAACTTTAGAATTCAATCCATTGAAGATTTTGATTTAGGTCACACGCGTATATTGATTGCTACAGACATCATGGCGCGTGGATTGGATTTGGATAAAATCTCGCACGTAATCAACTTCGATACACCGAATTTCCCTGAAAACTACATGCACAGGATCGGTCGAACAGGACGAGCAGAGGAGAGAGGTCGTACGATTTTGTTCTCTACGGAGAAGGAAATGAAATGGAAAGCGGCCATCGAAGAGTTGATGGACTTCAAAATTCCCGTAATTGACTTTCCTGAAGAGGTGGAAATTTCCAAGGAGTTACTGTTGGAAGAAAAGCCTGAGGAGGAGCAAATGAAGGACCACAATCGGAACGAGAAGAAGCGTGAATTAGGCGCTGCAGTTCACGAAAAGAAGGCGAAGAATAAGAAAGTGAATCAGGGCGGTAGCTACAAGCGTAAAGTCAAGAAGAAATACAAAAAGCCTCAAACAAGAGGGGATAAGACGTATCACAAACGCCAGAAGAGAGGGAAGTAATTTTTGAAGAGAGGTCCTGTTTTCGTTGCTGTTTTCGAATGTTCAAATCAAAAAAGGCAACTACAAAAATGCAGTTGCCTTCAGGTTTAGTTGTTTACATCTATTAGCGCAGAGTGATGTTGGTCGTATACGTTACGCCATTAAATTCTATGATGGCAAAGTACCTTCGAAATGTGAGTCTGCCTGTCCGTATTTCAGCTGAAGGAGTAAAAACAAGTGTTGGATATACGCCGTTATCGGGTAGAAATAAGCAAAACTTCATTGAACGAATGAAATTGGTGGAATAATCAGCGGTAATCTTTCATATACGAAGTGTCAGTAAGTGCTTCCATGAAGTTCAAAAGATCTTTCTCTTCAGTGTTCGATAACGTGAATGGCACGATACGTTTGTCTTTGTTGACGTGATCATTTCCTCCTTTCGAATAATGCGCAAGCACTTCTTCCAAACTGCCAATGCTTCCGTCGTGCATGTAGGGAAAAGTGAGAGTGATATTGCGTAAAGAAGGAATTTTGAACTTGCCAATGTCTGTTGAGTCATTGTGAATGCGAAAGCGACCTTTATCTTCTCCATAATCACTGTACAATCCGTTGTTGAGCGCTTCATACGTAGTAAACATTGGAGGAGTGTGACATTCCGTGCAATACAGCTTCTCAGAAAACAGTTTCCATCCACGTACTTCTGATGCTGACATCGCATTTTTGTCGTTTTGATAGTAATAGCGATCAAATTTCGAATCGAGCGACATCAAACTACGCTCAAAACTTGAGATTGATCGGGTTAAGACCCATGCGTCAAAATCACGACCAAAAATTGATTTCGCAGCTTCTTGGTATGCAGGAACCTTTCGGAGCTTTGTTAGCAATTCCTTTATGCTCAGGTCCATTTCTGTGTGCTCTTGAATCGGCACAATTACTTGCTTTTCCAAGGTTTCGATGTGAGCATCAAACATCACTGTTGGTAAGTAGCCTGCATTTAAAATGCTCGGAGCATTTCGTTCGGTTGTTCTTCCTTCAACGCCTTGTGCCACAGGTAGACGATCCGTAAATGCATATTCGGGTAAGTGACATGAGGCGCAGGCAATTTCATTATTCTTGGAAAGTCGTTTATCGAAGAATAGTTTTCGCCCCAATTCTATTTTTTCTTGCGTGGACGGATTGTCTTCTGGGAATATGATAGAAGGATAGGGCGACACAGAACGATCCGATGATTCACAATCAGTTAAAAAAAAGGAAATCAAACTGATTCCCCCGAATATGATGAGTAATTGCTTCACTACTTTTTTACTGAATCACGTACATGTGCTTGGAGCGGTGTTTTTGTCGTCAATTTTAATCGTTTTTTCAGTTAAACTACTAATGATATACGCTCAGTTGACAGCACCTCGAATCTTAAAGTATTGGATTCAGGTTAAAGATACAAAATCACTTATACTGTTCATGAAAATGAATTTCGTTAATTTCATGACGATGATAAAACCCATACTTGTTTTAATAGCTATTCTTCTATTTCAATATAGCTTTGGACAGGAGCGCGACTCTACCTCCACGGATTCACTTCATCCAACATCCGTGTCTGGATTTCCTGTGCTGTTTTATCTTCCTGAAACAAGTTTAGCGTTTGGCGCACTCGGAACAACTAGTTTTAATATTGGGAAAGAGCGCTCGTTTCGACCTTCGCAGGTTCTGCTGTCATTTGCCTATACACTGAAGAAACAAGTGCTCATTTTTGCTCCATATGAGTTGTATTACAAGCAAAAATGGAAAATGGAAGGGGAGTTGGGATACTACAAGTATTTCTATAACTATTATGGTATCGGTTCCGATTCAAAAAAGGAAAACCTCGAAACCTTCAACGCTGATTTTCCACGCGTAATCAATACCTTGTCTTATCGTTTTATTCCTTCTAGTTTTGTAGGAATCCGTGTACATTTTGATCGATTTAGTGTGAAGAACCGCGATAGTTTGCTGTTATCTGACGCACCGACAGGAGTGAATGGTGGATCGTTAGTGTCCGCTGGATTAACGTATTCACTCGATACGCGAAACGACATTTTCTATCCAACCAAAGGAACATACATCAACTTTATTTCAGAATTGAGTTCAACAGGCGCTTTGTCGGATTTTAATTATTCGCTTTTCCAGGTGAGTGCAAGCCATTATTTTGAATTTGTCGACAAGCACATCTTGGCAAGCAACATTACGACGGGAACCATCGCGGGAGACGCTCCTTTCTTTTCCTATTTTTATATGTCGTCATCGAAATTGGCGCGTGGACATGCCGACAGACGTTTTATCGACCGGAATATTGCCGTGATGCAAGCGGAATACCGTTTCCCCATTTACAAGCGGTTGCGCGGAGTGGCGTTTGGTGCATTCGGAAATGTTGGAAATACCTATGGAGAAATCTTTTCGAATAACATGAAACTTTCAGGAGGAGCCGGACTGCGTTTTCAATTGAACAAGAAAATTATGAATCACTTGCGCGTAGATCTGGCAGGAAGTAGAGAGGGATTACAGTTCTATCTTACCGTAGGTGAATCTTTTTAGATCAACTCAAAGCGTCTTTGTAAACCTGCTTGATGATTTTAGAATCCACGTTCTTTTTGAATAATCGGAACGCCTTGTAATTGGCTCGACTCACCTTAAGCCAACTGCGATCATCATATTTACGCGTACTGATCAACATGCCTTTCGGTAAAATTTTCAGTTCCTTGTTTTCCATTAATTTTTCAATCAATGGATATTCTTCCATGATCACATACGATTCATCAAATTTTCCGTGGTCGAAAAACGCTTGTTTCTTGATCAGTAAAGATTGATCGCCACCTCTTGCAACCAACCAATAGAAACGCGTAAAGAATGCATTGACACGTAATAGGAGTGAGGCGTTTTCGTAGGTGCTCCTGTAACACGCAGCAACGATGTCTTCTTCAATGCACTTCACCAAATCCTCTTCAAGTGAATCGGGAGGAAGCGTGTCGGCATGCACAAAATACAGGTAATCATACTGGGCGTGTTCAGCTCCCACATTCTGCTGTATGGCTCGCGATGGTTTTGATGAAAGCACTTTTGCGTTTCGTTCCTCACAAATTGAAATGGTTGCATCAGAACTTCCTCCGTCAACAACTATTATTTCAAAAGTTATTGTCAAATTTGAAAGAATATGATCAATAAGCCGTCCTATGTACTCGGACTCATTAAGCGTGGGGATGATGATAGATATTTCCAATAATTAACGTAATTTAATCAAATGAAACTTTTCAAATTTATTGTTTTTCCAGCGATTCTCTCACTGTGTAGTAGTTTAACTTTTGCGCAAGAAAACAAAACTCATGAAACATGGACAGAGCTGCTTCAGAAATATGTTGACAGTGCGGGACACGTTAATTATAAGGGTTTTATCGAAGAAAAAGAAAAATTTCATTCGTATTTGTGTGCACTGGAACAAGAAGCTCCCCAGGATGATTGGACTGAGAATGAAAAATTAGCGTATTGGATCAATGCCTACAATGCGTTTACCGTAGAGCTAATAATCGACAATTATCCTGTTAAGTCGATCAAAGAACTAGGAGGGAAGTTGTTTAAAATAAACACCTCGTGGGACATTAAATTTATCCATATCGATGGAGAAACGTATGATCTTAATAATATAGAACACGGAATCATTCGAAAAAATTTTAATGAACCCCGAATTCATTTTGCTGTCAATTGTGCCTCTGTTTCGTGTCCCAAATTGCGAAATGAAGCGTATGTAGGGAGTAAGCTCGATGCACAGTTGGAGGATCAGGTTCGGTATTTTTTAAAGAATGAAAACAAGAATATCCTCGGTACAGAGAAAGCCAAGTTATCGAAGATTTTTCGCTGGTTTACGGGTGATTTCACTGAAAATATGTCACTTGTTGAGTTCATCAATCAGTACTCGGAGGTAAAGCTTACGGAAGAAACCGAGCTGGAGTATTTGGATTATAATTGGAATCTAAATGAATAAAAAATTACCATTGCCAATTCTGGTCGTATTGTCTATGGCTGTTTTCGACAGCTGTAAGTTTACCAACAAAGTAGAAAGTCCGAAATACGAACGGATGCTGGAGCGACGATTACCGATCAATACTCCGTATATTCTTGTCAGTGAAGTTGATGATGAAAAACAAGCGAACACGGTTTTCTTAGATACAAGAGAGCGCGAGGAATATGAGGTGTCGCACATCGAGAATGCATTATTTGTAGGCTACAAAGACATCGACTTGTCGGAGGTGCTGAAACTTCCAAAAGATACGTCGATCATTGTATATTGTTCTGTGGGATATCGAAGTGGAAAGGTTACAAAGGATTTATTGGATGAAGGATATACCAATGTGCTAAACCTGTACGGAGGGATTTTTGAGTGGAGCAACCAGCAAAAAACTTTGGTAGATATGAATGGACAAGTTACACAGAACATTCATCCGTATAATGAACGTTGGGGGAAATGGCTCACGAATGGAGTTAAGAGTTACAAGTAAGTTTCCCGAAAACACTTCTTTGTCTTCTACGTGGTAAAACTCGTCCGTATGATTTCTTTACTTCATTCCGTCGGGTTATCTCGTTCATCCCTTCTTTGGGTAAGTATCTTCACAATGAAATAAACAGCGGTTAGAAATGCTACTCCCGCGATTACAATTAGGCTTAATTTCCAATTTTCCATAGTTTAGTAAATCGGTGTTACTGGATGAAATTAATGTTAATTCACTGATAACAAATGGTAATACCTTTCGGATAGCCTAAAAACAGGTAGTAATACGGGGAGAAATGTTGTGAATAGCACAAAAAAATGCCCTCTACAAAAGCAGAGGGCATCTCAATTATTCGTTAAAGGTATTTCACACTATTCGATAATCACCAATCCTTTGGTGTAAATTGAACTTGATGTGATCACTTTCAAAATGTATTTTCCTGGAGCCAATGACGAACCGTCAACTTTACCAGAATTCACATCGTATTTTACATGAACTGTTCTACCAAGAGCGTCAATCAATACCAATTCATCCATGTTTCCATCAAACTGAACAGTAAACGTTCCTTTTGTTGTTGGATTTGGGTAAATCGTGATCAAGTCACTATTCAACTCGTCAATTCCAGTGAAATCTACAAGTGTACAAGCTGAAGTGGCAGAACATGTTCCGTCGTCAACGATTACCGCGTACTCACCCGTAACAGTTGGAGTGTATGATTGATTCGTTTCACCTGAAATTGGGTTGTTCGTATCACAATTAATCCATTGGTACGATAATCCAGAACCATTTGCTGTAATTGTTGTTCCACTTAATGTAGTAGAGTTGTCCACAGTGTTAACTGTTACGTTTTGTGTTTGCGTAACAACATTTCCATTTCCATCATCAAATGACCATGTAACAACATTTACACCTGGAGTTGTAATAGGGAAACTCACATCTGGCACACCGGCAATTGTTCCTGCACAGTTATCTGTTGCAGTTGGAGACGCTACAGGAGTTACACTAGAACACCCTTCTTCATCTGGAATTGTTGGCATATCCAAAACTGGATCAACATCATCTGCAATAGTTACATTTTGCGTTTGAGTTGTTGTATTTCCACTTGGATCAGTATATGTCCATGTAATAACTGTCAGTCCTTGTGTTGTTAACGGGAATGTAACATTCGGAGAAGCGTACATCGGAGGAGAACAGTTGTCGGTTGCTGAAGGTCCAACTACCGGATCGTATTCACATGATTCAAATACATCTGGCAAGCTTGCCAAATCTGGAACAGGTGGTGTAACATCATTTCCTGAAATAATTAAGTTTTGCGTCTGCGAAATTTGGTTTACACCATCATCCCATGTCCACGTAACAACAGTTGTACCTACCGTCGAAATTGGGAAGGTAACGTCAGGTGTACCTGGGATTCCTGCTGAACAGCTATTTGTAGCCGTTGGAACAGGAACTTCTGATGCTTGGATGTAACAGTCGTCATTAATATCAGGCAGAGAAGTAGCGTCTGCAGTTAAACCAGTTGGAGCACACAAAGAAGTAATAACTACTTGTCCATCTCCAAGTTGAACACCTGCGATCTCAACGGGGTTGATACCACCATTATACGATCCGCCGCCGCCACCTGCAGGACAACATGACGCAGAATTGTTAGCACCGCCGCCACCGCTGTAGCCGCCACCACCGCCACCGCGATAGTTGTTCCAACTACTAGTACCGCCGCCACAGCCGAATCCACCGAATCCTTCATCGAATCCGCCTTCACCGCCGTTTACAAAGGCAATACCACCAGCGAGTCCATCTCCATTCGTGAGAAGACCACCGCCACCATCGGCGCTGCTCGCTTGTAGTCCACCTTGTCCGCCAGTTCCACCAGCACCAACAAGAGAACCGTTGGCTCCAGAAGCACCGTTTTGACTGATTTGTCCATCACATGAGGTAACATATGCACTACCGTGATTTCCACCGCCACCACCGGCAATAACAAATGGATTGTTAGAGGCATCTGTAACGAAAGATCCACCTCCACCACCATACTGGTGATCATAAGTCGTAGCAGGGAAGCTCAAGTAGGGAGGCGCTTGCTGGCCAACCAAGATTTTAAGGACAGTTCCAGCAGTTAGACTGAACTCACCGTAAATGTGAGCCCCTCTTCCTCCAAAAGAACCATATCCTTGTGCGCCAAACGCTTCAATACTATAATTTCCTGAAGCGGGTACAGTCCAATACTGAATTCCTCCCGTAACGGTTACGTTACCGTCAAGATTTGTCCCAGAGTAGGCTGCATCCATCGTCGCTTGACTCGGGCCGGATGAGCCAGTTTGTCCGCCAGTCGTAAAAGTATACGATGTCTGAGCAAGACCAAAACCAGTCATCAGAATACCCGTAGCAAGTACTTTGAGTTTAAGGTTGTAGAATTTTTTCTTCATAAATTGTGGAGTTTAATTTGGCTTAAATTAAGAATAATTATTAAGATAACCTGTTGGTTAAGTGGGAGTACCGTACACGGAATACGGTATTTATCTGTGTTTGAACATGTCAATGTTGAATTCCAATTTTGAATTCGATCAATTAAATGTGAAAATGTCTTCGGGATTAACTATATTTAGTTCGTCAAAACCTATTACGACTAATCGAGAATGATTTAGCCACTTGATCTTTGACGATCAATTTTATAATATTTTAGAGAGTACTTCTTTTACGAAGTTGAAATAGTTAATAACAGTATGGTACAAGCAAAACTATTCGTCTTAAAACAGGAAATAGAGCTTCTATGGACTGACGTCACCTACGTGCGACAGCTACGCCCAAATGGAAAACCTTTATCAGAAGTTCTTGGCGGACTGATTACAGTTCGTTTTGCAACCACTCCAGAAACAGACTTAGTCCTTCGTTGGATGACCAAGAAAAGTGAAGATGAAACATTCTTCGAAAAGGATAAGATGGAAGAAGGGAAAATATGTTTTTATAAGGATGGCTTCGGTGCTCCTCCAACGAAAACGTATTACTTCAACGATGCCTTTCCTGTTCAATATAAGGAAGTCTTTATTGCAACGGGAGATCAACCGATGCAAACCATCATGACAATTTCTCCAGCCATACAAGATTACGGAGCAAAATTTATCAAGCGATGGAACCTAAGTCATATCGCTCCAACAGATGAAACATTTGTTCCTTCTGAAGTATTTGTCGAAGAGAAAAAGATCACCGATATCTATTTCGAAGATATGGATGGTTACCGCGTCAGAAAACTGCATGTTGGTAGCGAAGTGTATCTGGTTATCGAAAGCGAAAATATCACAGGAAGAAAAGTGAACGTAAATCTTGGAGACAAGAAAAACGACTTTATACATAACGGAGAACTGCTAGAAGATGATATTCTGAGAGATCTCGTTATTTCAGGTGACGTCCACAAGGAGAAACTGAAAATTGTAGCTGAACACCTCGCAGAAGAAACACCTGTAAATCCGAATACTTCTAATCAGTCTACTGCGAATTCAGGTGAAAAGAAATTGGTTGAGTACTTCATGACTGACGCTAGCGGTAAACGCGTGGACAAATTTGAAGTGGGTGATACGGTTATTTTGAACATCAAAACGGAAAATAGAATCGGTGATAAGATCACTATTCATTTAGATGATAAAACGCACGACTTCCGTTACCAAGGAGAAGTATTACCAGACGACAAGCTTTCTGATTACACAATACAGAAAGATCTAGAGAAAATTGAATTGGAAGTGATTGCACAATCACCTGTAAAATAAAAGAAATGGGGAATTCGTTCAAATTAGAGTTTGAAGACGGAACAACGGAAACGTTAATGTGTGAGATTGCACCACCGAAAGATGTTGTTCAATTTGTGGCTGGTACTACGGATCCTGTAAACACCACAGGACTTAAGCATCAGGCAAATAAGGAATATTGGGAAGGGGTAGATAACTTCTGGGCGGGTGTCAAAGAATTAAAACCTCAATACCTTGATCTACACATCGATGATGGTTATTTCAGCTGGTCGGGAGACAACAGTACTGAAGAAAGAACAAAAGGAGCGCAGCGTTTACATGACTTATTATTGCGTGTGTATTCAAACTGGAAACAGAAAGAAGTGCATTTTCATCTCGTGGGACACTCTCACGGAGGAAACGTAATTAATCAGTTTACTAATATTATCGCTGAAAGCGCTGACTTTCCCGAGTTTTGGCAAATTAAAAGTATTACTTACTTGTCAACGCCTTTTTTCAAGGAGCAACATCAGTTAAATCATACGAAGCTGCATCCAGACTGTAAAATCATCAACGTTCATAATGATTATGACATTACGCAGCGAATTGTGGCGGATTACACAGTGAAAAATCTGGAATATCTCATTGGAGATTTCATTGAGTTTGATCGCATGAAAGCGGCGGCTGAAGAAGTAATGGCTATGGATTTAGTAGCTGTTTACAAAGACGCCGGATTTATCGTAAATAATCATACAGAAGGTCCCGCAGTTTGGAGAGCTACACGAGATTTCCTTGTTCAAGGTGAAATCATCATGGACGTCATTCAAAAGAACTTAGCGTTCATCAGTACGCGTGCAAAAGTGTCTGTAGAAAAACAGGAATTTTTGTCAATCATTAATGATCTCCACCAACTTCTTATTCAACGAATCAATGTTCTAACGGGTAATCTAACGGATCGTGACGGAGGATATGGTTGGACAGAGTTATGGGAAGATGTTCGCATTTACGACCTAATGCCTTTGGTAAACCGAATTTTGCGTATGCCAACGGATGAGTCTGATAGTTTCCTCCTTAGTTTCTTGAATAATGTATTCTTGGAAGAGGAAAATGGTTTACTGGATAAGATTGATGATACATCTACTTCGCCAAAGAATCAGGTGAATGGAGCCTTCACAATTGAAGATTTTGATATCACAGAACTTGATCCTTATCATTCAAGAGGCAAAAAATCGGATTTCGAGAAGTTTGCAACAGGTATCGAAGATGTTCAAAAAAGAGCCGACGATAATACATTGAGAGAGATTTTAATGAGAATGATCAGTCAGTTCATCGATCCAGAAGTTCTACAAGGCGCTATTGATAAGATCAATACAATGGAGTGGATCATGGTAGGTGATTGGGATGACCAATTGAAAGAGGCGAGAGGTAATTTGGAAAGATACCACACGCTTGTTTCTAGATACTATGCCAATCTTGTAACGGAAGAGGATAAAAACAATGAAGAGTTGGAAATCAAACCAGGAAGTATTCCTTACCTAGCCATGGTCGCTCACAGTTTGAGTCATACGCAGCTTTGGGATAGCGACAAACACAACGTGAAAAAGGCGTTGACAGATTCGTTCTCATCGGGAGAAAACCCAGGTTATCAACAATAAATACATGAATTAATCAGCTGCTCGAGTGATTGTGAATGAAAATCGGCAGTTGGTTCTTAAAGAAATATAATTATGCCATCAGTTCAGTTAATTGAAGACCCAAAAGTAAGAGCAGCCTGTTCTCCTTTGGATACTTTGCAACAGGAAGTGACGAAAGCCTATTTTGCTCTCCGTGAGGATAAGGAAGTAATGGTGGAAGGCTCGGGTAGCACTGTAATCGACCATAAAACAACTTCAGGACAAACGCTTAGTAAAATTGCGGCTCAGTATGGGGTTGAACTGAAAGACGTAAAACGCACGAAGAGCACAAAATACCTTCAAATCGGTGAAATTGTAAAAGTCACAAAACCGGGAAAGAAAGGAAAAGAAGCGAAATTCACGAAAATCAAGGAGGCGACAACCAATTCTGAAGTGTACATCATTGTAGAAACAAAGCACTTGCAAGATGAAAAAGCCTTGATCAATATAAAACAAGGTAAGGAAGATCTTTTTGAGAAGAAGAATAGCGCAATTACGGTTCAGGTAGACGACAAAGAAGTTGTGAAAATTGAAACAGTTGTTGGTGCATTTAGCAAAGAGGAAGATATTACCAACAAGAAAGATTTCGAAGATTGGGCCATTGTAAAGGTAAAACTCGCTCCTAAGGACGAGGAGAAGCAGAAGAAATGGTCTGAAAACTTAGAAAAGACAGAAGGGAAAAAGGCATCGTTATATCTTTTGGTAGATGTTCATAGTGAGCATTCTATGTGCGATTTCGAGTCCAAATACGTTGATTACAAAGGATACGTAGGCGAAGGAGATGACAGCAAAATCCGAAATCATTTCTTGAATGAAAAAGATGCTTGGTTCGAGGTGAAGAAAGGATGTGGTATAGAGTTGACTGCTGAAATGCTAGGGAAAATATTCCCACAATCAAAGGAAGATCGAAGAAAAGAAGTGGCTGACGCAATTAATAAATACAAGTGTGAATTCGAAATCAACAATCTGGACCGAATGGCGCATTTCCTTGGTCAAATTGGTACTGAAACGGCTCAATTAAATGCTTTGTACGAAAGTTACAAGTATAGTGCAAAGACGATCTACAATATTTTCTTGCGGAAAGTACTAATCTCACATCCAACAAAATCTGGAAAATATACCTTTAAATATCATGATTTGATTGAAGGGTACAACGCAACATTGGAATGTGAATACTCGAACCCAACGACTAAGACTCAGAAGAATTACGGACACAAACGAGACGTCGAGAATCCAATAGAGGTGACAAAGGTTGGCGACAAGGCATCTTGGGATTACACTGAATTCTCGAAAACATATAGTATCAAGAGTGAATATATAAAAAGTAAAAAGCTCTTTGATTATGTATATGGATGCAGAATGGATAATGGAGATCGGTCAACAAGTGATGGATCAGATTATTTCGGAGTTGGTTTCATTCATTTAACAGGAAAAAGCAAATATAAAGCGCTTGATGAAAAGTGGAAAGAGTTGTATCCTAACGATAAGAAAGATTTTATGGGGGATGATATTTCATTGCTTAAGACGGATGTTGATGTAGCAATGAAAGCTTCTATGATTATTTGGCATCACGTTCAAAATGGCACGAACAATAAAGCGGATAAAGGAAACAGCGACGCGGCAATTACATCAGTTACGAAAGACGTAAATGGTGGGACTAATGGTTTGCCAGAAAGAAAAAAGTTTACCAAGAAAGCATACGAAATATTAGAAGAAGCTAAAAAGAACAAGGCGTCCTGATGATAAAGTTTTTTTTTCTGGTAATACTACTTGCTCTATTAGGGTGTCAATTCAACACATCGAATATTCATGGAATAGATCAAGAAGATTCAGATCAAATTGAAATTTCACAGGATGAGTTTAACCTATCTAGCATAGAAGGGATTTGGAGAAGTTATTCTTACTATCTAGAACATGAGGAGCAAGATGTAGATGAACACATTAATGAGTACTATAAAATCATAAACAGTAACTATTGCATTGATTTAATTTTCAAAAATCATGATTTAGATAGTTTAGAAATTAATACTTATCGATTAGGTTTTACTAATAAAACGAACATACATTCAAAATGGAAAACATCACTTTCTAATGGAGAGGGATTTATTCGAGATCATGAAGGATCATATGACGGTATAAGTGAGCGTATATTCACATCAAAAGGGGATACGAGTTGGAACTATTCTCTTTTGTTTGATACTTATAAAATAATGGATGATGGTTTTTTATACTGCTATAAGACCGGAATTCAGGAAAGAGTTCAGTTCAAAGAAATATCAGCACTTCCTGAGCACGTATTTGTAAAACTAAAAGTATTTTCTTCGTACAATGGAGTTAAAAGCTATATGAGAGAAGTTAATATCTCAGAATTGTCTCTAAAAGCAGTAGTTCGTTCTACGAAGGTAATGGTGTATGAAGATGTTGAGTTACTAACCGCTACAGATTATTTCCTTCAAGAAAAAGATATTGTTTATATAGAAAGTTTAGGAGACTCCTCGGCGAGAGTATATATGACCACTGTACCAAATATTGCAGGGTATGTTAAACTAAATGAACTTCATCTAATCGATTGACTACCGACTGATTCTTACTTTGAACCTTTTCACCATTATTTCCTCAAGAAAACGGGCATATTTCGTAATATTGTATTGAATACACAAAATAAGCGAGTATGTCTCTTCCTACAATTCGATTGGCCGTTGATGCGGTTGTTTTCGGTTACGATCCTAAAGACGGAATTTCTGTTCTGCTGATCAAGCGAAAATATGATCCTTTCCAAGGGAAGTGGGCGATTCCAGGCGGACTCGTGTTGGAAGATGAAAGTCTTGAAACGGCCGTTGAACGAGAGTTGGAAGAAGAAACAGGTGTGAAGGTCGATTACCTCGAACAGTTGTACACCTTCGGTGAAGTCAATCGCGATCCTCGAAATAGAGTAGTGGCGGTAGCATATTACGGCCTTGTGAAGAAGTCTGATTTTCACTTGTACGCTTCAACGGATGCAGAAGATGCTAAATGGTTCAATTGGAATGAATTGCCTGCCGTAGCATTCGATCACGAGCAAATACTCGAAACAGCCATTAAACGTCTACGCGGGAAAATTCGTTACGAACCCATCGGTTTCGAATTACTCGATGATAAGTTCCCTTTTTCTGATTTGCACAAACTCTACCAAGCTATTTTAGGCATGGACATCGATAGGAGAAACTTTAAAAAGAAATTTCTTCAATTGAATCTTTTAACAGAACTCGATGAGAAGATTTCTGAAGGAAAAGGCCGTCCAGGCTCACTTTTTCGCTTTAATGATGAGCGCTATTTCCAAATGAAAGAGGAGGGAATTAATTTCCAAATTTAGATTTTGTGTAAAAAATACACTTAAAAAGTTGGTGGGTTCATTTTCTTGATTAATTTTGTGTAAAAATTACACTAAAAGGAATATTTATTAATCTATTTGGAAATGAAGTACTCAAGAAAACAATTAATTAAAGAGCAAAATCAAACGAAATTCCTGTTTTTCTGGGGGCATCAACCAAGTAGATCAGGTGAGATAACCGCATCCTGTTTCAGCCAGTGGTGGGAGCAAGACTTTGTCTTCGAAAATACCACATACAAGTCAGCGGAACATTGGATGATGGCTAAGAAAGCAGAGCTTTTTGGAGATCACGACATGGTGAAACAGGTTTTGTTATCTAAAACTCCAGGAGAAGCCAAGAAATGCGGACGAAAAGTCAAAGGATTTAAGTCAGAAATATGGGATGCTGAAAAGTATAACATTGTACTGGAAGGAAACAGGTTGAAGTTTGAGCAAAACGAAGAATTGAAAACCTTTTTATTAAATACTGGAAATAGAATATTAGTAGAAGCAAGTCCAGTTGATCCAATATGGGGAATTGGCCTAGCTGCGGATCACGAAGCGGCAAGTCATCCTGAAAGATGGAGAGGTGAAAACCTACTCGGATTTGCTTTAATGGAAACAAGAGACATATTAAGTTATGAGAAAAAATAGAACAGAAAAGGCGCGTGAAACCCTACAAATCCTTGATAAAGGTTGGTTTGAGTTGAACGGACAGCGAATCGATATATCAGAAGAGGTAGAGGAGAGCAAACGAAAAACAACATTATATTCTCCTGATGAACTTGAAAAAATCGCAAATACAATTGAAACAGACCTAGGACGTAACACGGTTATCGAAGTGGTGAATGAAACAACCATGGAAGGGGCGTGCGCATTGAATCCTTCTTTGGAGAAAGTGGGTGTATTGAATTTTGCATCTGCAAAGAACCCCGGAGGTGGATTTTTGGGTGGAGCACAAGCTCAGGAAGAAAGCTTAGCGCGTTCATCGAGTTTGTATCTCAGTATCGATCAAATGCAAGAGATGTATAATTTCAATCGTTCGAGAAGAACATACGTCTATTCCGATTACATGATCTACAGTGAAGATGTCATCTTTTTTAGAAATGACGAAATGGAATTGATGCAGCCCTACAAAGTAGATGTGATCACAAGTCCGGCTGTAAATGTAAGCGCTATGTTGCAAAACAACCGCTCTGAACTCTCAAAGGTTCAGGAGGCAATGCTGCAGCGAATCGATAAAATGTTGGCCTTATTTGTTGATAAGGGCATCAAAAGAATTGTGCTCGGCGCATGGGGTTGTGGTGTATTTCGAAACGATCCAAAAGACATGGCGAGATATTTTGCTCATTTCCTTAAGGGAGATGGGAAGTACACAAATGCATTTGAACACGTTCGTTTTTCAGTGTTGGATAGAAAAAGTGGAAAAACATTCGAATGCTTTAAAAAATTAGAACGATGAATTCAACTGAACGTTTATACGGAGCCATTTGGGGAGTTGCTGTGGGCGATGCACTCGGGGTTCCTGTTGAGTTTCGCTCAAGAAAATCATTGGATGCAGATCCTGTAAATGATATGCGTGCAGGCGGAACACACGGACAGGTTGCTGGAACATGGTCCGACGATAGCTCCTTGACTTTTTGTTTGATGGAAGAATTATCAACAGGTAAGGTTGATTTTCAGGAGATTGCTAGGAAATTCTTGAATTGGTTGAGATATGCCTACTGGACACCTCACGGATCGGTTTTTGATCGCGGAATTGCAACTACTAACGCCATTCTTCGATTTGAAATGGGGCACCAAGCGATTGCCTGTGGAGGTTACGATGAATACGACAATGGAAATGGTTCTCTGATGCGCATTCTTCCACTGGCTTTTGTGGGAAATTCATCCGATGAGATCACGCGCTATGAATTGGTGAAATATACTTCTTCAATCACGCACATGCATTTTCGCTCAGTGTTTGCCTGTTTTGTATATACCGAATATGCGCGCATGTTACTCAAAGGAATGGATAAGTTCGAGGCGTATCATTTGCTAAAAACCAATATCAATCGCTTTGCCGAGGAAGGTGAGTTTAATCCAAAGGAAGTGAGTAGGTTCGACCGTATTCTGAAGGGAGATATCGATAAAATACCGCGTGAAGCGATCAGTGGATCGGGATATGTTCTTCATACGCTGGAAGCATCTTTGTGGAGTTTATTAACAACAGACTCCTACACGGAAGCAACCCTAAAAGCGGTCAATTTAGGAGAGGATACGGACACAACTGGAGCCGTAACGGGTGGTTTGGCTGGATTGTGCTACGGCTTGAAAGAAATTCCATCAGAATGGTTAAATGTACTAGCGAGAAGAAATGACATTGAAGAACTGATCCAACGTTTTGAATCGGCGCTTCCAAAATTGGAAAAGATATGATGAAAGTCGTAAAAGGTGATATCACTAAGATACAAGTGGATGCGATTGTAAATGCTGCGAATAGCTCATTGCTCGGTGGCGGAGGAGTAGATGGCGCTATTCATCGTGCGGGTGGAACTCAAATTTTAGAGGATTGTCAAGCGATACGAAATGCGCAAGGCAAATGCAAAGTCGGAAATGCGGTCATAACGAGAGCGGGAAATCTTCCAGCTCAACATGTGATTCACACCGTAGGACCGCACTGGAACGGTGGCAATAGAAAAGAGTCCGAGAAACTTGAATCGTGCTATACGAACAGTCTGGACTTGGCCATGCAGCACAACTGTAAAACAATTGCTTTTCCATGTATTAGCACAGGGGTTTACAAGTTCCCGAAGGAGTTAGCAGCGAAAATTGCTGTCAACTCAATTAAGAAATTTAAAAACTATGATGCATTTGAGGAGATCATTATCGTTTGTTTCGATGATGAAAACGAACATCTGTATCAAGAATTAGTATGAAAACAAATATTAAACGAGTAAGTAAATTAATGAGTCTCATTCTTAGACATCAACCGGATGTGATAGGAGTGAAGCTAGATGAAAATGGTTGGCTTGGAGTCGATGAATTGATCCAAGGAATCAACCGAAAAGGAATCAACTTCGACTTTGAACAATTGCAAGTTGTCGTGGATCAAAATGATAAGAAACGATTCACTTTCAACGACGATCACACAAAAATTAGAGCCAATCAAGGCCATTCGGTAAAAGTAGATGTCGAATTAAAAGCAAGTACTCCTCCAGATATTCTGTTTCACGGAACAGTAGAACGATTCATGGATTCGATTCGAGAAATGGGACTGATTCCCAAAAGTCGTTTGCACGTACATCTCAGTGCGGATCTTGAAACAGCTCAAAAGGTGGGAGGAAGAAGAGGAAAACCCGTCATTCTCAAAATTGACACGAAATCAATGGTCGAGAACGGACATGTTTTCTATCGATCTAAAAATGGAGTTTGGTTGACGGATCAAGTTCCTGCAAATTTTATAAAATGAATCGATTGAATAAGAATGGTCAAATTTGGTATTAATATGAACAAGCGAATAATATCCAACGAAATCTACATCATCGACAACTTTTTAACAGAAGAAGCGTGTGATGCATTGATTGAATTTAGTGAAGACAGAGGTTATGAAGAAGCGAAGGTAAACCTAGACGGAAAGCAAGTCTTGATGACGACCGTTCGAAATAACCAGCGAATACTCGATATGGACAACGAGCGCGCTGAACGTTACTGGTCGAAGCTAGAGTCGTTTCATCCATCTGAATTAGGAAATTCAACAGCAATTGGACTAAACGAATTATTTCGATTCTACAAATACACGCCTAAGCAACGTTTTAAGAAACACCGCGATGGTCGATTCGAGCGAAATGAAAGAGAATTCAGTGCGTACACCTTTATGATCTATTTAAATGATAATTTTACTGGAGGTGAAACGGAATTTGGTGAAGTAATAATTCACCCAAAGAAGGGGAGTGCATTGATATTCAGGCATGAACTGAAACACGAAGGCAAAACGGTTACCGAAGGGGTAAAATACGTTTTGCGAAGCGATATTATGTATCGATTAAAAATGGAAAATGAATAGAACACTCGTTATTGGTGATATCCACGGTGGACTGCTGGGACTGAAACAAGTGCTAGATCGCGTAGCATTATCTAAAACGGATCGATTGATCTTTTTGGGCGATTATGTCGACGGTTGGAGCGAATCAGCACAGCTTATCGACTACCTGATCGATCTAGATAAAGAATACCAATGCTGTTTCATTCTTGGGAATCACGATACATGGTGCGTAGAATGGCTCGAAACCAGCATTCCGAACCCTATTTGGTTAAAGCACGGTGGCTTGTCAACCATTGAGAGTTATCGCAGCTTTTCGGAAAAACAAGTCGGTGCGCACATCGAGTTCTTTCGAAAAATGAAGCATTATTACATTGATGATGAGAATCGATTGTTCATTCATGCGGGATTTTCGTCCATGCATGGCCCAGAAAAGGAACACTATTCTTCGAATTATTCCTGGGACCGAACGCTCTGGGAAGTTGCGCTAGCGATCCATGGAAAGGTGCAAAAAGATGAACGTTCCTATCCGGAACGGCTCAAATTGTTTCATGAAATTTACATCGGACACACTCCAACCATCAATTGGGGAGTGGAGCAACCATGGAATCGTGTAAATGTTTGGAATCTCGATACGGGAGCGGCATTTACAGGAAAACTATCAATCCTCGATATTCATTCCAAAGAGTATTGGCAAAGTGATGCGCTTACTGTTCTTTATCCCAACGAAAAGGGAAGAAATTAGGTCTTAATCACTCTTTTGGAATCAAATTTTCTAAGCTTTAAATTGTTGGTAATCAAGCTATAGCGCTATTAAGTGTATTTTTTACACAAATTATTGTGTTTTATCAGAATTATGTATCTATATTTGGTTCAAGAAACAAGAATAAATGGTGTTTACCTCAAACATAGAACTTTCAACAATTAAGCTAGAAAAGCCATCCATTTTTTTAGCCGGTAGTATGGCGATAGGTGATAGGATGAATTGGAGAATGTGCGCCATCAACACTTTAGAAAAACGCTATCATCTATTTGACCCTACGAATGTTAATCATGCAGGTCTGGATGATAGTGAAATGAGTAAACACATTAAATGGGAGTGGGAGGCACTAAAACATTCAGATGCAATTCTATTCAATTTCAACGCGGAATCGAAGTCACCCATTTCCTTGCTTGAATTAGGAATGTACATTCGGTCCGAAAAAATCGTGGTCGTGTGTCCAAAGGAGTTTTATCAATCCCACTACATAGAAACACTTTGCTCTGAGGAGCAAGTCCCTCTTTTTCAATCAATCGAAGAGGTTCTTAACCGGGATATCTTTCAACTTATTAATAAATAGAAATTATGAACGCATTACTTTTAACAGATGGGTACAAAACGGGACATCACCTTCAATACCCAAAAGGAACAGAAGAAGTTTACTCAAACTGGACGCCAAGAAGCAATAAATATGCACCGAAGGGATGCGATAAAGTGCTCTCTTTTGGTCAACAATATGTCATGAAGTGGTTGCACAATTACTTTGAAGCGAATTTCTTTTCGAAACCGAAAGCGGAGGTCTGTGGTGAAATTAAAGAAGAATTGACACTATATCTCGGAGCCGATTACGACAGCTCACACCTCGAGGCCTTACACGATCTTCAATTCTTACCAATTCGCGTGAAATCGCTTCCTGAAGGAGTAGAAGTGCCGATCCGAACGCCTATGCTGACAGTTGTCAATACGCACAAAGAGTTTTACTGGGTAACGAATTTCTTAGAAACTATTTTGTCGACGATGTTGTGGCAACCAATGACATCAGCATCCATTGCGCTGAATTACAAGCGGATTTTCACCAATTGGGCGCTAAAAACCGATAAAGAGAATCTTGGTTTTATCGAGTTTCAAGGACATGATTTCTCAATGCGTGGAATGGGAGGACTTCAAAGTGCGCAAGCATCGGGAATGGGACACGCAGCTGTATTCATGGGATCGGATACCTTACCCGTCATCAGTGGAATGCGCAAATACTACCACGCCGAAGGGTTTGTCGTTGGTTCGGTTAATGCCACAGAGCACTCGGTGATGTGCGCTGGAACGAAAGACGATGAAATTGGCACTTTCCGAGAGCTCATCAAAACGTACCCAAAAGGAATTTTATCCGTTGTGAGCGATACCTGGGATTTATGGAAAGTAATATCGGTGTACCTTCCACAAATCAAAGAGGAAATACTTGGACGTGACGGAAAATTGGTCATTCGTCCTGATAGCGGCGATCCTGTGGATATTATCTGTGGCGAGAGTCGAGCACTTGGAGGAAATTCTCCAAAAGAGAAAGGAGTAGTGGAATTATTGTGGGATTTATTCGGTGGAACGGTAAACGATCAAGGATTCAAGGTGTTGGATGCACATATTGGTGCAATTTACGGAGATAGCATCACCACAGAACGAGCAGAGCAAATTTGCGAACGCTTGGCCGAAAAAGGCTTTGCCACAACAAATGTGGTTCTGGGAATCGGTTCATTCACCTATCAATTCAATACGCGTGACACCTTCGGATTCGCAATGAAAGCAACTTCTGTAGTGGTCAATGGTGAACGAAGAGAGATTTTCAAAGATCCAATTACCGATGACGGCGTGAAGAAGTCAGCGAAAGGACTCGTTCGAGTAGATTTGGTTGATAATGAATATATTTTGGTAGATGAAGTTTCCGAAGAGGAGGAGCAAAAAGGAGAGTTGAAAACAATCTATGAAAATGGTGAGTTTCTTCTTGAAACGAATCTAGAAGAAATTAGAAAGAGAGTGAATAATTGTCTGTAAACGAGAAATGATGAGTTACGAAGTAAAGAAATTTAGAGATGGGCAAGTAGCGGCAAAGATTGTCGAAAATGGCAATTTGGATGTCAAGCTACGCGGGAATAGTTACGAGGACTTGTTCGCTGCAGCATCGATCAAGGAGGCGTGGGACGCGCTCAACGCAAGCAATAAAACGTGTTCGTCTGTATTAACCTTGTATTGCATGATTGGGCAGCGTTCCGACAGACGTTTTTATGAGGGAGAATCCTTCGACTTGAAGATTATCTCGCGTTTCATCAATAATATGCAGTTCGATAAAGTGAGAATTTTACATCCGCACAGTGCCATTTCACTTGCATTGATTGATAACTCGGAAGAGATTTCGAATTTTGATTTCGTTGAAAAAGCCTATAACGCGATTGGAACACCCGTTTTAGTGAGTCCAGATGCCGGAGCCTACAAAACGACGCACTCCATAGCTGAAAAATTACAAGCAGATTTAATTCCTTCGAACAAAGTGCGGGTACACGGTGAGCCCGTTATTAGCATCCAAGGTGATGTCTCGGGGAAGGACTGCTTAATTGTAGATGACCTCGCTGATGGCGGAAGAACGTTCAAGAACTTGGCGACTGAACTGAAATCTCAAGGAGCTTCAAAGGTATATTTGTACGTCACCCACGCTCAGTTCAACTTCGGATTTGAGGAACTCAAGGAGAGCATCGATCACGTGTACTGCACCAATAGCTTTCGCGACATCGAAGATGAGTTTGTCACCCAGTTCAAAGTGATTTAGATAATAAACGCTTTATTATTCCTTGCTGTAAAACCAAACACAGCTTTGTGTCTTGACTCCGTCAAGCCTGAGTCCTTGTGGTAAAAAAATAACCACAAAGTCGCAAAGTTCACAAGGATTCCTGTAGTTTAAATGAATATTGGAGTATAAGAAGTAAGTAGCTCAACCAACACCTTCGCGCTTTATTATTCTTTGCTGTAAAACCAAACACAGCTTTGTGTCTTGACTCCGTCAAGCCCGTGTCCTTGTGGTGAA
>JABXHO010000105.1 GCA_013373595.1 Flavobacteriales bacterium
ACGGGATAGCAAACAACAAAAAGTTGAGTCTTCCCTCAAGATTTTAATGAAATTACTTGTTTTTTGACACAGTACCTAAGAAGTCGTAAGGACTTTTTACTAAGATTGTTTTCTAAAGGTAAGAATGATTTTCTACCACGATTTACGTTGTGAAACATAAATCTATTATGCTTCTTAGGTGATGTTATATGCATTAACTAGCGAGTTTCATTCTTGATCCTATTCTTGGTTCTTTCCCCTTGTTCATCAAAATATAATTCTCTTCCATACCAAAATGTTTCAGAGCGTAAAGGTACATCGTTGCGTTTCGGGTCGAGCTTTGCCTTCAGTTTTAAAGAGTATTTGGTCTTACCATTACTATACTTAGAGATTACCTTGGTCCGAGCGATTCGTTCCTGTGTAAAGTCCATTATGGAATCATACATAATCTCTTCATTTGGGAAGTACTTGGTCAAACGATAGTAGAAGATAGTCGAATCTTCAAAACTTGCACAATACATTGATTTTTGAATCATGTTTCCATTGGTGTCTGACACAATATGCCCATTTGATCTTAAACCGTTGTAATATCCTGAGTAGTGGCTAATATTCGATATGTTCTTCTTAAGTACGATGACATTTGCTGAATCTATGGTGTCATTTTGTGCCAGAATAGAATTAGAAAACAACAGAATATATACGAATCGAACAAGCATAATATTTAGATGCGCGCACATAGTCTTCTTCATAATTGCATATAACCTACTTATACAAAGCACTAATTTAAAACAAATACACACATATATCCTTCCATCCAATATATCCGTGCGCTACTCCTTCAAACAATGCGTACTTATCTCGCCTTTTTCAAACCGATAATATTCTCCCCACAGGTCTAAATCGTGTAATATCCCACAATAAAAAGAGCGGAGGATTCCAAGTAAACTGAATCGAAGCGATAAAGAGTTCTACCATGTCGTGGGAGGGGCAATCCAGAGTCGTTGATTCACATTTGCGACTTTCCTCCGATCATTCTGGTATTCTTGATAGAACAGGTGGATTCAACACGTCCTCTACATTAATTATGACTTTCCCAACTGTCCTTGACTCTTCGATATAATCGTGTGCGTTGACAATGTCGCTCAGTAAAAACTCTTTATCGATTGCCACCTTGAGTTTCTTTTCATGCATTAGGTCCATTAAATCTTGAAGCGCTTCTTTATTTGGATGAACGGCGACGAATTTTGCTCTTTTGTACCTGATTAATTCCTTGATCATGTTGGCGGTTGGTGTTGTCCCGATGTATATTCCGCTTTGACTCAGAAGGTGTTGTGTTTGATGGTAGGACGCATTGAACACAACGTCGAAAATAATGTCGAAAGTTGATGGCAGTTCTAAGAAGTCTTCATCTTGATAACTGATCGTAAAGTCGGCCCCAAGCTTTTTACAGAAGTCTAAATTCTTGGTGCTAGATACACTTGTTACTTCTGCTCCGTATGCTTTTGCTATTTGTATGGCGAGATGACCGACTCCACTGCTTCCTCCATTAATCAGTACTTTGTCGTTCTTTTTTAAACCTCCCAATTTCATAAGTGCCAGCCACGCAGTTATGCCAGCCATGGGGATACCAGCGACTTGTTTGGGTGGAATTTCATTCGAAATTTTTACGATGTTGTCTGTTTTTAGCACAATATATTCACTGAGAGCACCTCCGGTACGATTCCCTAACAAAGCAACAATGCGATCTCCAATAGAAAAGTGCTCGACATCATTCGATTTCTCTTCAATTATTCCAACGACGTCAAATCCTTGTTTTGTTTTGGGAGAAAATAATCCCGATACCAATCGAAAATTACCCTTGCGATTTTTCCAATCAATTGCATTCAGGGAAGAGTTGGAGACCTTCACCAGGACAGAATTCTTCTTTCCAATTTCCGGTTTGTCTACTTCCTCAACTTTCAATACATCACTATCGCCATAATTACGGTATACAACTTGCTTCATATTTTCGATTTTTTTCAAAAATAGACTCAAGAACCAACATAATTCTTGGCGTAGACCAACTAGTCGATTAGCACGTTGTTAAAGAGTTTCGAGAAATTTGTTGGATTCATACCTAGGTAACTCGCAATATCCTTGTGAGGAACGGTATTTAGAAGATGTGCATTGCCGTGCATGAAATCCTTGTATTTCTCTTCAATAGAAAAAGAAGCTTGCTTTATAAATCGCTCCGTAATGTTGTTGACCAAGCCCATGAGTGACTTGATTAAAAAATCTTGTATCGCTTTATGCTTCGAGGTTTGCTGGACAAATTTACGGTAAGATAATCTGTAGAAATAACTATCTACAATGCATTCAAAATAGTACTTTGAAGCAGTTTGGGTTAAAAAAGACTCAGGAGCACACGTGAAATGGTTGGGCTGCGTAAAAGAGATGATCGATTGTTTGCCATCAACCAAATAATAGGCTTTTTGAATGCCTGAAATGGTAAAATATAAATAGTTATCCGTCTTTTCCGGAACAGATAAAACAGATCCTTTTGGGAACGAAACGATTTCCCATTGCGCAACAAAGTCCTCCAGAACTGCCGTCGGTAATTCATGGGTACGCGCAATGCTTCTTTTTAATTCTTCCATTTTATTCATTGATGCGATGTATATCTCATGTTTTGATTAGTCCACTATAGTTTGAGAGCGGGAATGCAATACTGCGTGAGTATTAACGAAGGTAAATATAGTGCATTGGAGCCTCGGGTTATATGTCTTGAGCGTTTCCGATACAAAGGTTTGAGTGATTCTTCTTGAGTAAATTGATTGAAAACAGTCTTTTTACAGATGTTTTTGACGCATCTTTTTTTGAATAATCAGGTATAAGATCAATCCAATTCCAACAATAGACATACCAACAATTCCGATTTTCAGTCCGAAAAATGGTTTGCCATAAAATAAATTATCATAAAAACTGAAAATGAATAAAATAGACCTGATTGGTAAAAATGTCAAGCTAATAAGAATCGCTAAATATTTTGGGTTAGAATACTTTGTCAAAACCGAATGTATTATTGGAGCAATGTGAATCTCCGAAATAGCAAGAAGTAGTAATGAAATAAAAAAGGGGAGTACATGCTGTTCAGTCGGTACTTCTGGAATTAATAGTATCATTCCAAATGCTAATGCTCCCCAGATAAACCCGAGCATTAATTTGACGAATTGATTGCTGTAGAAATAAGTCCACAAAATAATTAAGATTACACTAATCGACAGAGTGAAAATTGACTGGCTTAATTCCCATAAATAATGCGGTATAGTAGGTGATATTTCGCTTAGTTGTATTTGTAGGTCATATTTGCGAATACCAGATAGTTCGTTAAATCCCCAAAACAGGGCAACGACAATGAATGCAATTGAGATGTTTAGTACTTTTTTACTTAATGTGAACTCATTTTTCTCAACCTTGTCCCATCTTTTTTCCTTTGAAAGAAGGATAGGAATTATGGAGATCAACATTAGTATTCCAGATATGCTAAAACCCCAATTATAACCATACTGTTCTCCTAAGTAACCAATTAGTACAATTCCCCAAAATGAACCTAGATTTATAGCAAGGTAAAATAGTGTAAATCCAGAATCCAGTAGTTTCGTTTTGTCCAAATACAATTTTCCAAAATTTGAGATAATATTCGGCGAAAAAAATCCGCTACCTAAAACGACAAGAAATAAGCCTAGGTAAAGTCCAGTTGTTGAGGGTATACACAAGGTGAAAGCTCCCATGGCTTGAATAACTCCACCAATTATTATTGATTTTTTATTTCCAATTAGTAAGTCTCCGAGAAGCGCTCCAACGATTTGAGAAAGCAGTATTGAAGCCGTAAACCAACCATAAATACTAATCGCTTCATTTGTTTCCATTTTTAGTGTCTCTCCAATCATGTAAAGAACCACAATAGCTCGAAAACCGTAGTACGATGCTCTTTCGAACATTCTGGAAATAGAGTAGTAGAGGGTTTCTTTTGTGTGTTTCTGATTTTGAATTTTTTCCATTCAGTTTCTGAGATTGATGAAGTATCTTGAACGTTTAATCCGTAAATGCATTTCAATGCAAGTGTAAGTAATTATTCATTTTGTATGTCAACTTACAAATAAATTAGAGTAGTTACTTGTTCCATGTTTGATTCGAACATTACTTATTTTCCAGCTCTTATTCTTGCGTTTTAATCTGAACTCGCATGCCGGAACAATACTTTGATTTTTCCTTGTTACGATAATTACTTCCTTATCATTTACAATTTCAATGAAATCGATTTCTTTTATGTCTTTAATCCTGTATAAACCTGATCGATGATCCGAGTGCGGATGGAACTTAAAGTAGGTGAATTGATGAATTAATTTCAAAGATTCCTTTAGACTTTCATCAGTATCTCCTTTGGGACCTATTGGAAACTTTTTAAAGAATTGATACGAATTTCTAATGAATTCAAGAACAACCTCCTCAGGTACTTCATGTTTTATATCACAGGTGTTTTTCATTATTCACTCGTTAGACAGTAATTTACGTCTGATCACACGAAAAAAAGTGTTTATCGGGACGATGCATAACGCGTATTGTATATTGAAACTTCCATTGAAATATACCATATTCTTGATAGCTTCCCAAAGCTATCCTTCGAGCCCTACTCCGTCACATTTGTTGGAGCTATCGCCATGGAAAACTATGGTATGCCCCCAAAAAAGATCTCCATCATCGAACCTTAAATCATACGACAAATCGTTTGAAATAGTCAAGTGGTCTGGTTTTATTCGTTTAATAAACTCTTGTTTTGATACTTGGTCATCATCATGTTCGATCCATGTTTCGTTCCTAAGCGTAAAAAGCTCTTGAATAATTTCTTTCTCAATCATTTCTCTTGATTCATTTATAGAATCAAGCCTATCGTTCAGTTCTACAATGAATAGATCCAAGTTTTCGATATCATATTCTGAGAAGCAAACGTGAATGGGTGTATTCCAAATCCAACCGGTTGCATTGTAATCTTTGTACACAACGGATTCACCATTTTTATCGTTAAATGATTCTTCCGTATAGCTGAAGTCACCTATCTTTAGTAAGCTTTTTTTGGGACGTCTCTTGAATAGGTTTCTGAGATTCATGTTGCTTGTGTTTTACCGTTACAACAATCTTATTTGTTCTTCGGAATAGGGACACTCGGTACTTTTGGATCGTAGGAAACGTCTGCCTCCGGAAATGCCTGGTCGATTTTGAGAAGCGTATCTTTATTCAAAGGACAACGATACACACCTATTTTGATGATGTTTTTTAAGTCAAAGAAAGACGGAGGCAATTCGGTTGTGGGTGTTTCGGAACACTCGAAGATTTCAAGATTTGGGAATGATCGAAAAAAATCGGGAATTGGCTGCAAGCTTCCGTGATCAATCCAAATTTCGGTTACAGATTCCATTAATGGAATTGAATTGGGTGCGTGAGAGGATGAACATCCGGAGAATTCTAGTCTTTTGAGGTTTGGTATTTCAAAGATAATTGGGTCAATTGTGTCTGTTGGGAAGTCGGAAATTATGAGGACTTCTAACCTTCTCATTTTGGATAAGGAAGATGGCAGTGAGCCGAAAGTGGAAAACTGGAGGCACAGTTCCTTTAGGTTCTTTAGTTTTGAAACTTGCTTTGGTATTCTGTCAAGAGTGCAATGGGCGAGAGAAAGGTTTTCGAGAGACTTGAGTTTAAATATTCAGTTGGGAATTGTTGAGAAGTCACATCCATTCAAGTTCAATTTTTTCAGTTGCTTAAGCTTCTTAATATTAGGATGCACACTCGTTAGACTGTTCCCATTTAACTCTAAAGTTTCGAGTTTTTTGAGTTTTGCAATATCAGCTGGTATTTCAGTGATTTCATTTTCAGCGAGGTTAAGAACAACGAGATTTTCGAATTCATAGATTTCACTAGGAATAATTTTCAAACCGTTCCGATAAAGCATCAATTCAACTACTTTTTCGGGGTGCTTTTTTGCCTCATCTAGTGAATAGAAAGTTTGTCCAAATAATATACTAGATGACAAGATTAGGAACAGCTGTAGAATAAGGGACTTCATTTTCATTGGCTAGAATGTTTTTTAGCTTTTGTGCTGAATTTCGAATATAGCACTTTTGCGACATGAAATGTTGGGAGTAACAGTTCTTATCAATTCAATTTTTATTGAAATTTGGAAGTAAACCACCACATAAAGTCAAGGTAGAAGTCTGCTAAGAGGAAAAACAGTCCTACGATTCCAATGAGTATCACTATGTCCCAATACGTCCACCTTCTCTTGGTTTTATTGTTTCTATCGGTAAGTGCTAAAACGATCGTCACGATAAAATGAATTGCGATACATATATCCAAGAATAGAATGAAAGCCATATCAGCACCACCAGTATGATTAAACAAAAAGTAGGAACAGGCGAACAGATATATGGTGAAAATTAATAGTTGTCTAAGTAAAACTCTGAGCATGATATGGTTTAATTTTGTCGTTAGTTTACTCTGAGTTTTAGTTGTTCTATCGTTTAGAATATGGTACGCTTGTCATGAAAATGCTTCAAATGTCCCATTTGCCAAAAGCACTGTGTTTATTGTTGTAGGGATGCACTATTTTTAGTGTCTTTCATTTTACGTTTTCCATATTTTCTATAGAAGTATTCTACAATAAACGCTCCAAAGAAAGTAAAGATACTACCGTAAAAAGCACTCCTTTGCGTATCCCATTGATACTTCATAAGTGCACTGAAAATAATCGAAAGAATAATCAAGTTAATAACAAGAAGTATTTTATTTCCTCCGTATTCTTTTTGCAATTTTAAATGCGATATCAATACAAATACATAAATGACCGTAAATACGGTACTTGTAATTGATGCGATTGCTCCTAAATCAAAAAACAAAGCAAAAAGAAGCCCTAAGCCAGCAGTAATGTATAAACCTTCACGTGATTTAAACCAAACCTTTCTTTCAAAAAACTCTGGTAATTCACCATCTTTTGCCAAGGAATAGGCAATATTTGCTCCACCAAAAATGGTTGCGTTTAATGCCGATGAAATAGAGAATAAGGCCCCAATGGTAATTAGAGTAAAACCAAAATCACCCAAAAATGGTTTCGCAGCAATAGCCAATGCGTTTTCTTGTGCTTTAACAATGTCAGCTAAGGGTAAGTTTCCAATGGTAACCAACGAAATTAAAATGTAGAATACCATCACAAATAGAATACTGATAAATATGGCTAAAGGAACATTCTTTTTGGGGTTTTTAATATTCTCTGATGCGTTGGTAATAAGTCCAAACCCCATATAGGAAAGGAAAAAGATAATAGAAGCATTCATCAAACCACTGGTGTGCGTTGTATCGAAACTTGGTTTTGTCATGCCCCAGTTAATCGTCATAAATCCGCCAAGGATAAACACTAGTAAAATGGACAGTTTAACCAATACAATATAAAACTCCGCTTTCCCAACTGCTTTACTCCCCAAAAAGTTAAGCGCTGTAAAGAAGACAATAACAATTACCTCAACAATTCCAATAGTTAAAGGTGTAGATTCTATATGAATAAATGGCAGCAGATAGCCGGCAAAACCTTTCACGAAAAGCGAGATTGAAATAACATAGGTTAACCACATAAGAATACTTAAGGCACCTGTTATAATGCTATCTCCAAGACCTTTTAGAATGAATGCAATTGGACCTGCATTAGAAATAATTTTACCACCCAAAATGGCATAAGAATAAGCGACAACTAAAGCATAAATACCCGATAGAATAAATGCTTCAGGTAAGTCATTGCCAGCAATTTTAGCACCTAAACCAAAGATTGAAAAAATACTTGCACCGATCATCGTGCCAACTGCCATGGCTACAACCTCAATTAAGCTTAAGTTTTTAGTTGTTTTTATAAGTTTTCTTTTCATAACATCTCTACATTTTCGTGCATTTTCCAACCCACAATGGCGGTTTGTCTAAAAACTCCATTCAGACTGTTTTTCGGCTTAAATATACACGATTTCAGCCCGTTTTATCCCTTTTTTGGTAACGATGTATGAAAAGCCCTACTGTCGCAGTCTTCAATGAATTTCATGGTTTACGACACAGAGGAAGTTGATTGGTTTTGAAAGGGGAGAGGTTGGGTAAATCATTCGAAGTATTAAACAAATACTCTATGCGTTCGCCGATTTTGTTTTCTATGATGATTGCTTCTTCAGTTGTTCTTGCTCGAAAAACAAGGGAATCAATTAAAACGTTCTCTTGGGTAAATGAAAAAGTAGGAATAAGGTAAAAGGCAATAAAAAATCACGTGCTTGAAAGCCATTTACTTATCATTATTTTGAGTCTTCGTTGTTGTGCCTAATGACCTAAGCTACGCACTCTAATTGTTGCGTAAATTATCTAGAATCGTTTGCCTCATAATTTCGCTTTGATTTACTTGTTCACCGTCAAACTCAGAGATGGAATAATTCCACATCACTGCGTGTTCGTAGTATATTGTTTTTTCAATGACAGGTAAGAAGAATGGAGTCTTCGTTATCCAAATATTACCTTCACCTCCCGAATACGCTCCCACTGGTTCAAAGTACCCATTATAGAAACTATTGTCAATGTTGTAATAATGATAAGAACTTATGTCAAACGAGTTTAGCGTAGAGAACATTCCACGATTTCTAATAGAATTAATAAAGAGAACACCGTAGAAAGTAATAATTACAACAGAGCAGAAGGAAAGGAAATTCTTCAGTTGTTTTTTAATTGTAGATCTTTTTAATCGAACGATGGCTAGAAAAACTAGAAATAAAGGGATGAAAAGGTCAGATAAATAGCCAACAAAAGAATATTGGGTAAAAGTCAACATTATGAGGTGAAGACCTAAAACTATTAGAATTGATATTACGATTACTCTGCTTTTCATTTGCGTATAACGCTTCTCAAGAAGGTACAGGCGCCTAACACCGCGTAAGCAGCACCGAAGGTAAATATAGTGCTTTTGGCGTTTGGGCTTACTTGATGTTATGTTTATCTCTTTGTTATGTTTATCTCTTTCGTCTCCAAGGAACCATTACAAGACCAAAGACAAGGATGCCAAGACCAATTAATAACATTCCGGGAGCAGACAAGGTGTGATAGCCATATCCACCTCCGTAATGTGTGTCATATCCTACGATTGCGGTTTTGGTATAAAACATGATTATTGATACAATGCACATAGCAGTGCCGCCAAAAAGTGCTACAAACGTTACAGGTCTCCACTTTTGAGAGGATGGCGAATCGTAAACTATTTCAGAATTAGTTGGAACGAAAAGGCTGTAGCAAGTTCTAGATATTTCATTTTGGGAGAGCTCTTTAAACCTAAATTTTCGAACTATGGATATCTTATCCAGTCTTTCCAACCGTTCAATATCGTGAAGGGTCAAATTTAGTTCGTCGAGAGGATAACTCTTATTTTCGAAACACAGAATTCCAGGTCCATCATCGGTTGATGCAGGTACAGAAATTTCGAAGTTTGCGTACTCATTAACTCTGCAGAGTTCGGTGAGCTGTTCCAATATTTGTTCCTCTCTAGTTTTCATTACACATAACGGGATCGGGCTATGAACAGTGCGGCTCGCCACCCAACATATTTTCCGAAGTTACAAATAGATTTTCAACCCCATAGTGATCAAACGAAGCATAGACCCATATGCTTCATAAGTGCTGTTAGTTGTCGTATTTATTGAAGATATTAATAAAGTCAGAGTTTTTTGCTGTGCAGCTTAATGTATCCCTACCATCAATTAATTGTACTTCCAAAGCATAACCCGCAGGAGTCATTTCTGTCGAATTTTTGTTTTCATATGCTTTGACAATTGAATTTATAAAGTCTTGTTTGTTAAGTTGAATAATAGTATCAAAGAATATTTCATCATACTCAATACCAATCTCTTTTCTGGCGGCGTCAATTAAAGAGTCCGATGCATTATTAAGCATTATACTGTGGTTTCTCCGATACACAATCTCAGCAGTAATCTCTGGGTTATTGTATGATAAGTCAACTTCAAGAACGTTGCGACCAAAGCAAGGAATTTCGTGAATATCTAAATGCAAACTATGCCAATTATTGGATTGGATAATAGATGCAATATTACGTTCGTTTTTTTTCTCAGGTGTACTCTCATCACCTGCAGAGCATCCTCCAAAGCATATGAGAATAATTCCAAATAGAAATTTACCGATGTGGTTTGTCATGGTCTATTGCAACTAATGTTTTTCAGCTATGAAAGGTAGGGCTTTTTCTTGAGCGTTTACTTGCTCCTAAGTTAGAACCCATTAACTTAATTAACAAACAAGAAAGAACGAAAGAGTGGAATAAGGTTGTCTTATTTGCAGTGTCTTAGAACACGTCAACATAGCAAATCCCCATTCTTTTTTGTACCCAAATACGATCAGTTCTCAAGGTGTGGAAAGCCTGATTTGAGGTAGCAGTATCCCGTACATTCGTTCTCTCTCAAACTTAAAGTTATGAAAACAATCGGAATCGATATTTCGAAGAAA